>CAIKDL010000109.1 GCA_903826185.1 uncultured bacterium
AGCCTTGGTGCTGGCCTTCTCGAAGGCTTTGGTAATCTGGGCGACCATTTCTTTTTCATCAAATGAACCAGAGACGATAACTGTTGTCGCTGGAGTCGTGTAATGTGCTGTACGATATGCGACCATCTTCTCTCTGTTGAGAGACCTGACAGTCTCTTCCGGACCAGCGATATCCCAACCCACTGGCTGATCGCCATATAGCAGGCTCATGAACACATCTCCGACTTTGCGCTGTGGTAGATCATTGTACATGCGTATCTCTTCCACGATCACGCCCTTCTCTTTTTCAAGCTCTTTGGCATCGAAAATCGGATTCAAATACATGTCGGATATGACATCAACTATCTTGGCGGCGTGCTTCGAAGCGGCTTTAGCGTAATATCCGGTAAATTCTTGGCCAGTGAAGGCATTGTAATGAGCACCGATGGAGTCCAACTCGCGAGATATGTCGCTAGCCTTGGGACGGTTTTCTGTTCCCTTGAAACACATATGTTCCAGAAAATGCGACAGACCGTTTATGTCTTTCGTTTCATATTTCGAACCGGCACGGACCATGACGAGCACGGTGACCGATGGGTTGTCTTGCATCGGTACTGTGATAATGCGCAGGCCGCTAGCTAGTTTGATGGTCTTGAAGGTCATGGGGGTTTTGGGGTAATTAATAGAGGTACTTTAGCAGATTTTTGGTGCGCTTGCGATATTGTGTGATTATTGCCAGGCACAAACTATTTAAGTACATATGCGAATTGGGACAAAATTTGTCCAGATTTCGATAGTGCCCGAAAGGGTATACCTCAACCGGCGTCAAAAAGCGGCCAGAAATCGTCACACACGCTCTCGGCGCACATCGACCATTCGTAACCAATAAATTAAGCTGCTATACTTTCTACATGGAAAATATACAAACAGGCGAAAAGACCCCAAATCTGACATACGCTCATCTGGCACCAGAGGTGTGGGCTGCCCTCGGCAAAATACCTCGCACCGGCTGGGTGAATAGACATGTAAAAAATCCAGAATCCGTTCAGGAGCACACTATCGCTCTTAGAGAGCTGGCATCTTCATTCAAAGATCTGACTGAGGACGAAAAAGATGGCTTGTTGAATATGCTCGAAATACATGATTGGCCGGAAGTCATACACGGCGACCAAGCTATAGTGACCAACGACGAGGAAGAGAAAAGATTATTGAAAGCGACGAAATACGAGAAAGAAAAGGAGGCGCTCACTACTATTTGCGCAAGGCTAGGTGAAGACGGAAAAAAGATAATGGATCTCTGGCTTCGTTTCGAAAATTCAAATGATCCAGCCGCCTCATTTGCTCGACAGCTCGATAAATATCAGGCCATCAAAAAAGCTCTGGAATATGAACATGCCCAAGGCATAGCATTATTCAAAGAATTTTTAGATTATGACAGAAAAAGGATCACACACCCGATACTCGTGAAAGGACCACAGGAGTTAGAGTCCGAGGCGTCTGCCTGATCTTTACTTCACCTTCCCTATCAAAAACTTCACCAACTCCCCTTCCGCCACGCGCTCCTGTTTTCCTGAGTCACGATCGCGCACAGTTACACCGGCGCTTTTCTCGATAGTATCGAAATCTACAGTCACACAAAATGGCGTACCAACTTCATCTTGTCTGCGATAGCGCTTGCCAATATTGCCGTTGTCATCGAAGGCGACGCCTTGGATTCCAGCCTTTGCGAATTCGGTTTTCAGAGTAGCAAAAACCTCGCGAGCCTTTGCGACCAGCACAGGCTTATTTTTCAAAAGCGGGAAAACGGCAACTTTATAAGGTGCCACGGCCGGGGCAAGTTTCAAAAATGCCCTCTTCTCATCACTCATCGTGTCTTCGGTATAAGCATCGGCCAAAACAGCCAAAACCGTTCGGTCGAGACCAAATGACGGCTCTATGCAATGCGGCACATAACGCTCTTTGGTCTCTTCATCATAATAAGAAATATCGACTTTACTGAATTCGGCGTGCTGCTTCAGATCAAAATCGGTGCGATAAGCCAAACCGTAAAGCTCATTTTTGCCAAACGGAAAATCGAACTCGAAGTCTATGGTGCGCTTAGAATAATGCGCGCGTTCGCCATCTGGGACTTCCAACTCGTGGACTTTCGAAGCAGTCAAACCGACATCGGCGATGAAACCGTGGACCTGCTGGCGAAAATCGTCGAAGATTTTTTGCCAACCATCGGCTGCGCCGTCAGATTTTTCGTCACCTTTCACATCTTTCGGTGCCTTCACGAAATATTCTATCTCCATCTGCTCGAATTCGCGTGCACGGAAGAGGAAGTCCCTAGGTGCGATTTCATTTCTGAAGGCCTTCCCTATCTGGGCCATACCAAAAGGCAAAGTCGGGTGAAATGTGTCAACGATATTCTTGAAATTCACAAACATACCCTGTGCCGTTTCTGGTCGCAGATATGAGACCGCTGACGCATCTTCAGCGGCGCCGATGTGCGTCTTGAACATCATGTTGAATTGTCGAACCTCCCCGAGAGCGCCTCCACAGTCCGGACATTTTTTCACTGGTGCGGCTGCGCTAGACGGCTTGCCATCTTCACCAATCAACTGATCAGCACGAAAACGATGCTGACACTTCTTGCATTCAACAAGAGGATCTGCGAAACCGCCGACGTGGCCGCTAGCCTCCCAAGTACGCTGGTTCATAAGAATCGCCGCATCGATGCCATACATATCATCGCGGTCATCAACAAAACGCTTCCACCAAATCTTCTTTATATTGTTCTTCAGAGCCACTCCAAGTGGTCCATAATCCCAAGTACCAGCTAAGCCACCATAGATCTCTGAACCTTGGAAAATAAAGCCGCGCCTCTTACAAAGCGAGATAAGGTTTTCCATGACATCGCTTTGAGCGCCGCTAGCGTCTTGGCTTTTTGAAGCATTTTTTGACATAGAGAGATTGTATACTAAAGACTATTACTGTACAACGATGCCATCTGTAGACTTGAAAGTCGGATCTGTACTAAAGCTCGACAAAAGCGAATCTTGATTGCTTTGCAATTGTGCGCCGGTAAAGCCATCTGAAGCTGTTAGGGTGGATTGATTCACTAGAACAGGAGTCTGTCCTACCAGATTTGCGCCAGGCAGAAGCGAGATCTGGAAGTCGACTTCTCTGCGGCGCGAAGAGCTGTTAGAGCCAGATGAGGCATTCAAACTACCAATATTCCAAGAAACTGTTCCTGAATTTTTGTCGTAGCTTACATCTTCGTTTGAAGGGCTAACATTGCCAAGCCACTTGATATATGGAGGTAAGACAGCTGTGACTTTAGTATTATTCACAGAATTGGAAGTATTGTTGACCGTCCAAAGCACCGTGTAAGTGGTTTCCTGATCAACCTGTGGTGGTACCGGTCCAGTATTTTTGAATGGTCCAGTAGAACGAACTATGCGACCCGACAAAGTCATGGTCGAAGAGACTAAAATCTTCCTAGAGGCCACGACAGTCAATGACTCTGGAACTTGCGACTCTTGGCTTCGATCACCGGAAACATTGGCTGATATATTTATGGTTGGATTTACCGCCAGATTCGAGCCAGTACTAAGGTCCTTGGGAATAATGGAGAATGTCGCACTTCCAGACTCTCCTGCTCCTAGGGATGCCAAAGCCGGATTTGTTTGCTGACTCAAAATGATGTCATCCGTAACTGAACGGAATAAGCCGTTACCTGGTGATACAGATTTTTTGTCATAAGCATTACCGGAAAGGTGGATTGTGATAACGGCGTTTGTGACCGGAACGGTTAGATTATTGAACCAAGTGACAACCACTTGATGAGATCTACCAAATTCACCAATAAAATCTTTGGTCGTGTTATCGCTGTCTACCGAGATTGTCAGAGAGATGAATGGCTTCTGTATGGCAACATCTTGTTGCACCGACATGTATTCTGTACCAATCAAGTTTATATTCGAAGAATCTTGAGCACCAACAGAGAATCTAAATGACTTAGTGTCGCTGTTCTCACCAGAGAGCTTGCCATGAATAGTCACATTGCGCTGACCAGCGGCCGGTATATCTCCTATCCTCCACAGGGAATCATCTCCAGAAACCGACTGAGGAGTCGAGGACATGGCCGTGAACCCGAAAGGATAATTGACGTGAAGCAAAACATTCTTGAGAGTCTGGCCGGAGTTGGATCTTATATTAACCTTGAGATCGAATTCCTGACCAGAAGTCACTTCTTTGAATGAGGAGACGCTGACTGATATTGGTGAGGAGTTTATCAATACTTCATAAGACTTGCTTTTGGTGAAAACCGAGTTTGAACCTTTTATGCCATAAGTCAGCGAAACTACGACTTCTTTTTGTGTGTTCTCCTCTCCAAACATGATCGCCTGCACAGATTGGTGAGCTACCCCACCGGAACTCAGATCTCCAATCATATTCTGATACTTCTTCAGCTCTTGAGACGGGTTAGAAGGATTCGTGGTACCCGCTGGAAAATTCACCGTCATATCCACTAGTTGGAGATCGACATTGTTTTTATTGATTATTCCGATATCGAAAGAAACCGGCTCACCGCCAGGTACAGAAACTGGACCATCGATAGTCACGTCGATGTTATCGGCAGAGATCAGGTTCTTGCCATTAAAAAATAGATAGGCGCCGACTCCGACGGCAATCAAACAGAAGATCACCGAACCAATGAGTAATTTTGTGAAAAATGACATGGAATTATCTTCGTAAGACTCATTCAACCCCAAAGACTTCTCCTCCTCTTCGTGAGTTCCCTGCCAAGATCTCTGCACTGTCGGCACTTCATCTTGGAATCGCAGCTTACGACGCGTACGCACCTCTGGTGCGTCACGAGAATAAAGCGACTTTTGAAGCTCATCAATCCCACTTTTGTCATCTGGAGGCATTTGACTACTATTCTATCACAAATGAGATTCTTTCAAGGCCTTGTTGATATGCTGGTTTATCAAGGTCTTTTTACTCATGGCCAGCTCGCATACACCTAGTGTCAGGTCATTGGAATATATGAAACTATGAATCTCCTTATTATCACCAATATAACCAAGTGCGTGCATAATACGGATTACTACTAAAGATTCGATTGCGTCTAGATTGTTTGTGCTCTGTGACAAAACCGTATTCAAAAAAATATGGCAGGACTCTATTACTTCAAACAGTTGTGTATTGGCCTCCTCACCTTGTAGAAAACGACGCAGTAACAGAGCAATTCTGGCCCAAAAAGCTTGTACTGCCGCGACGTCACCTGAAAGCTCAATACTACTGTTTTGCGTGCCAACACTACTCTGTGCGCCAATACTGCCACTCTGTGCACTCGTCAGCCTCCAAACTTCTTTGCCACGCACCAAAGAAAAGACTCCGAAAGAATAGTCATTGGAATGGTAACGCAACTTCGATCTTTCCAGGCGTATACCCTGTGCGACAGCTCTCACCAAGCCCATGTCGCGCGTAAAGATGGATATTAACTTATCCGCTTCCCCATATTGGTTGGAGCCGACGATAAAACCTGGCGTAGTGTGGATGGCATGCATTTGTTAAGTATACAATATTTGTAAGCCGATCTGTAAGACGGCTTCATTGAGCCAGATTTATTGACCTCATAAAATTAGATGCCATGGATATAATGACTAGACT
>CAIKDL010000110.1 GCA_903826185.1 uncultured bacterium
CCAGAAACAGAAAAGATGGGACGCATCCATACCTCAACAATCACTGTTGCTATCATGCCTATCCGTAAGAAATCAACTTTTGTGGTTAATCCCGCTGATCTGGAAATGGAATTCTCGCGCGCCGGTGGCAAAGGTGGTCAGAATGTCAATAAAGTCGAGTCAGCTGTGCGCATCATTCATAAGCCGACAGGCTTAGATGTGCGCTCTACTGTAGAACGTAGTCAGAATGCCAATCGTCAGCGCGCATTGGAGCTTTTGACTGCCCGTTTGGAGGCCAGAAAAGAAGAGGAAGACGCTAAGAAATTCGCGGCTCACCGCAAAGGCCAAATCGGAACCGGCGATCGTTCTGAGAAGATTCGTACATACAATTTTCCACAAGATCGAGTTACTGATCATCGCATAAAACAATCTTGGCATAATATCCCGATTATCTTGGAAGGTCGCTTCCAACCAATCATTGATGCTTTGCATGAATTCGAGAAGACTGGTGGAGCGTCTGCTGGAGAGGCGGGGAAGTCTGGGGGCGACGACGAGGAATAATTTTATATAAAAAAACCGAGCACGCTATTGCATGCCCCAGGGAGCATAATTGACAAACTGGCATATCTTGTGCAAAAGTATTGCGGTAGTGGGGAGTACATTTCAAATAGAAAAGACAAACAAGAGGAGAAAATGTGGACACTATCATTCTGAGCTCGATAGCGGTGATCGTCACTGGGTTGGTTGTAATGTCGTTGATGTATTCGGCCAAAGACAGACATAAGTATCACGAATTCGTGGCTGCCGCAAAAGCGGTGGTGCGTGTATCGAGTGTGGATGACATCGACATGGTTATTCAAAGATTCGATGAAATAGAGAACAAGTATGGATTCCATTTTGTCTCTGCTCTGAAATCTTTGAATAGTACATGGCTGGACATCGGGATCTCTCGTTGGCACTTTGAGAATATTATCGATGCGTTGACTTTGTCACAAGAAGCTTTGCGCGCCGCGACAAACGACGGATGGCGTCGAAGCGTTGAAGAGGCTCGTCGGCAACTTGTCGGCCAGATCGTCATTGCCAGACAATTACTGAATCAGCAGGCCACCCTTGGTACAGCGGCACGTATCGATAATATTACCGAGGGTTTAGTTTCCGACATGCGCCGGACCAGAGATCGTGTTGTTAGAGGCGGTACGTCCGGTGTGAGCATGGTGAAATAAAGAGGTGCGGGAATCTTGTTATTTTTCGACTACAGGCCTGGTCATGTTCATAGCGTGCCCAGGTCTTTTTTATTGACTTTTTGCGCGCCACTTGATAAGCTAGTCACCACATTATGTCAACAGAAAAAACCACCATTGAGGCCATGTTCGCAGCCGGAACCCACTTTGGGCTTGGCCGTTCACGCCGCAATCCTACTATTGCGCCTTTTATTTTCGGTACGAAGAATGCTACGGACCTTTTTGACCTAGAAAAGACCAAGCCGGCGTTAGATGCTGCCAAGGCTTATGTTGGTCAGCTAGCCAGCGAAGGTAAGACAATTATATTTGTTGGTGGTAAGCGCGAAGCCTCTGCCATCATTAAGAATGCTGCCATGTCACTCAATCTTCCTTACGTGGAAGGTCGTTGGATTGGCGGTACATTTACTAACTTCCCACAGATCAGGAAGCGTATCGACCGTTTCGAGAAAATCGTCTCTGATCGCGAGAAGGGTGAGCTTTTGAAATACACCAAGCGTGAGCGCATGCTCATCGGCAAAGAAGTCGAGAAGCTTGAGAAGATGTTCTTCGGCATAGTCTCATCCAAGAAGCTTCCAGACGCCATGTTCGTCATCGATCCTCGTCGCGAGCACAATGCCGTGAAGGAAGCACAGGATATGAAGATTCCAGTTATTGCTCTCTCAAACTCCGATTGCGATATCTCAGATATAGATTTCCCGATAGTCGGTAATGATGGCTCCAGACAGAGCATTAAATTCTTCGTTGAGGAGATTGCCAAATCTTATCAGGCTGGCAAGAAGCTTGCTAAGCCAGCTGACGTTTCTTCCAAAGTCGCAGATGCACCGAAGGTTTAAGTAGGACCGCTCGGTTCCATTTA
>CAIKDL010000111.1 GCA_903826185.1 uncultured bacterium
AAAAACAATTGAAAAGCAACTGAAAAGCAATAAGACTTCAACAATAGGAGGAAACAAATGGCACAGCACGACGTTAGATCGTTGTACGGTCCAGTTGATGCAAAAGATCAACTGAACTATTGGACAAAGCTGATCCAGACTCTGGCGAAAGAAAAAACTTTCACCGAGATTAACTTCGACCAGACGAAGAAATTTCTGGATTCGATCCAGGAATTACCAGCAGAAGCGGACGGTGTAATCTTGGTACCCAAGAATAAGACAGTACAACTCATCGGGTACAACGACTGGAAACGCAAAGTTTTCGGCGCAAGCACCAAAAGCGGGAAACATCTCGACAGCCGTCTCTACTGCCGCAGCTACCGCCTGTTCAAGGCGTTGGTCAAACAGATCGTCTCACAAAAACACATCTTGTCTGGTGGCGTGTGCGATTACTTCATTGGCAGTCCATATACAATCGAAGCCACCAACATGAAACCCGACGAGATCGAGAGGAGACTATTCGAGGTCCTCTCCATGAGGAGCGCCACTTCCGATGCGTTGAAAGTGATGGAAAAGAGCCAGTCGGGTCCATTCTTGGTCGTCCCCTACAGTATCGCGGCAGAAACCGTGATGGACTGGCCATGCAATGAGATGGCGAGACTGACTGGCGACAGATTCGGTCTAACCATATCCATTATCTTGTGTTGGGTATTGATGCGCATGATGATGGAACCAGTCGATGGACAGGTAAACTTCGACGTCGTCAGTACTGACCACAAATTCCGTATCGACTTGTTGGGCGACCAGCATCTGCGATGGAATGGTTCTGACCATGACAAGAATGGCACTTGCATCAGATTGATGTCAGGGTCACTGAAGCTGGATACGCTGCCGATAAACCAGGGGGACAACCTCCGTATCGGTGTCGGTTATAAATGGCCCACGGCCAAGAAGTAGATTCAAAGGAGCCGCGATCGCATTGGCGAACGGCTCCTTTTTTATTTACCAAAGCGGCAACAACCCGAATATGCGCAACAAAAATGTTCCAACGAAATGATACCAGTGCAAACCAGACTTACCGATTCTCGCGCCATTAGTAGTATCGGCCATACCAAAAACTCTGGCGTCTTTCTTCCATTCATTTATGATATCTGCCAATCTTTTTACTGTTCGTGGATCATCGAAGAAAACTCCAGCTTCCATATTCCATTCAAATGAAATGAAATCCAGATTCTGTGAACCAATGATGGCGCTCTTATCATCTATGAGCATGGCTTTGGCATGATTCATCCCTGGAGCAAAGAGGCATTTAGCACCAAGCGAAGAAAAAAATGAAGCAAAGGAACGATTCAAAATATTGGCACTACGATGATCAGAAGCTTCTGGCAGAAGAATCTCCACCGAAACCCCGCGCAACAAAGCTTGATGTATATGGGCGGTCAACCAGCGCGGCGGCAAAAGATATGGCGTCACAATAACGATACGTTTTTCCGCAGCATCGATGTGTTCCATGTAATATTTTCGTAGATTGTGTTGGTGCTTCCCTATTCCCCTTTCTACGAACCAGAGTCTAGTCTTTCGAATCGGCGATATGTAATCGATATTTTTCAAATATTCACCTTGGCCGCCACATTGGTGGTACATCATTGCAAATGAACCGACTATATTCCTGACAGCACGACCAGTGACCCTTATCTGCAAGTCTTTCCAAAATGCAAGATACTTCTTTATATTCACACCACCGACAAAAGCGACTCGCTCATCGACGATAAGCATCTTCTTGTGTGTCCTTCGTAACCACGAGCTGAAGAAAAGCACTTCCGCACCAGCAGCGCGTAGACGCAAGGTTACAGCTTCGTTCAAGGTTCTGCTACCAAGCATATCCAAAATTATAACCACGCTCACGCCAGATTTGGCTTTATTTTCCAAAGCAGACAAAAAATCATACTTCGGCGTGTCATTGTCGAACATATACATCTCCATGTACACGCTCTTACGAGCGCTACTGATAGCATCCAACATGCCTCCCCACGCTTTCTTCGATGTTGTGAAGATGCGGTATTTCATAAGCTATCAGAGTTTCCAAACCCCCTTATCTTGGATAGTCTTGCCGTCGACGACGATTTTGGATTTTTTCATGTTCTTGACGATATCCCAATGCAAAGCCGAGTCGTTACCGCCACCATTTTCTTTATAAGCCGCACCTAGAGCCAAGTGGATCGTACCACCGATCTTTTCATCAAAAAGCAAGTTGTTGGTGTATTTATCGATCTTCGGATTGCAGCCGATGCCGAGCTCACCGACGAATTCAGCATTCTTATCGATCTTCAACATTTTTTTCAAATAATCCTGATTCTTCGAAGCTTTGGCTTCCACGACTCTGCCATCCTTGAAGACAAGTTCAATATCGGAAACTTCTTTACCATCGCGCACCGAAGGAAAATCGAACTTTATCCAACCATTCAGACTTTCCCTGACTGGCGCCATGAAAACTTCGCCGCCAGGCATATTCTCCTCACCTTTGTCAGCCACAGCTTTTTCTCCGTGCACTCTCATTTTCAGATCTACACCTTCGCCAACTAGCCAGACTTCGCTCCCCTTCTTGAATCTAGACAAGATCTTATCCATGACTTTACCGAGCTTCTTCCAATCTTGTAGACAAGCATCAAAAACAAAATCTTCGTATTCAGTGAGAGACATCTCCGCTTCTTGTGCCAAAGCCTGACAAGGAAAACCAACTGTCACTCTGTGCATGAGCGGTTTTGAATTCGTTATATGTTCTCTTATAGGATGAGTCACCTTGGACCTGGAGGCAAGCTTGCTAGAATCGCAATTCGTCAGCTCTCTGGTATTCGACTCCGTATCTATGCCGATGTATTTTTGAGAATTCTTCACCGTGTATTCGAAATCATCAGGAAACTTTTCCACCTGATGCTTTTGCGCGTGTTTGAAAAATGTATGCGCCAACCCCGGCAAAGTCAGTCTCAAGATCGGATGACCTCCGACTTTTATTACTTCCTCATACAAAGCCTTTATAAATGGCTCCGCTTCGGTACTGCCGGATATGATCACTTTCTCTCCATGTTTTACGAATACCGAATACTTCACAGTCAACTCAGCCAATTTTTTTGTTCTTGGGTCCATGGGATTATAGATTTACGGGTTTATTTTTTAATGAAAATCTCGCATGTTTTTGCACTAGTGTGCTCGTGTGCTTTTTATAATACCACAAGAACGAGCTTCGAGTAGACCAAATAAAAAAACACAGTGCAACAGAAGCTGCGCCATGTTTTTTCGAAAACTATTCACTTACATTACCAGCCCAACAGTGCCAACCATCCACGTGGAGCAAAATCTGAATACATGGCCAATTTCGTTTCTGGTCCAAAGTATCCATTAGCAGGATTGGCCCTCCCCCCGAATTTCAGACACAAACCTTGTATAATTAACAGCACTAATATACAAGCATATGACAAAACATCGCATAGCTCCTGAAGTAAGGGAGCAAATCATTAATCGCATTAAGA
>CAIKDL010000112.1 GCA_903826185.1 uncultured bacterium
ATATGTAACTGACAGTTCTCTCGTCGGCAAATTGGCTCAAAAAACTCGAGTTCGAGTACATCGGTATGACTAAGTGCATTGTATAAATGAAACCAATGATGGCAATTGTATAGACGGCGTGACTTTTTGGAATAGGATTACTCTTTGGAGTGTTTATTGAAAGATTCATGACAATAGTTTACCGCGAAAATAAAAATTAGGCTATATTTAATTACTCGATTATACTATTAAATATGTCAGCAATGAACAGAAACAATGTGGAAGAAATAAAAGCCCGAATACCAATCGAGGATTTGATTGGCTCATATATTAAAGTTGAGAAAGCGGGAAAGTCCTACAAAGCGCGATGCCCATTTCATAATGAAAAGTCGCCTTCTTTTTTCATATCTCCAGATCGTGGTGGGTATTATTGTTTTGGTTGTAATGCTAAAGGTGACATATTCTCTTTTGTAGAACAATTCGAAGGTCTGGATTTTCGTGGCGCTCTGAAAATTTTGGCGGAAAGAGCTGGAGTTAAATTAGTCCATGATGAAAAGTCTGATGGTGAGCGTGATCGTCTATATAGAGTTATGGAATTAGCTACGGCTTACTTCGAGGAACAATTAGCCAAGACGGCTGATGCAAAGGAATACGTAAAAGCCCGCGGTATCAATGATGAGACTGTGAAAAAATTCCGCATCGGTTTTGCTCCAGATGGTTGGAGGAATTTGATGACATATTTAAAAGGTAAAGGTTTCAATGAAGCTCTTATGGAGAAAGTTGGTCTTATAAAAGCGAAAGACGCTGAAACAAGTAAATCTGGTGTTATAGAATATTATGATCGTTTCCGTGGCCGTATCATGTTTCCAATTTCTGATTCCAGTGGGCGTGTTATAGCTTTTTCCGGAAGAATTTTGAAAGATGTTAAAAATGCAGATGGAAGTTCACCAGCAAAATATTTAAATAGTCCCGATTCACCACTTTTTGATAAGTCTTTGGTTCTATATGGCTTGGATAAAGCTAAGTCAGAAATTCGTCGTTTGAATTATACGATTTTCGTTGAAGGGCAGATGGATCTGGTCATGTCGCATCAAGCTGGTATCAAAAACACGGTAGCTTCTTCCGGCACGGCGCTCTCTGAGGAGACCGCAAATTCTGCTGGTATCATTTCAAATCTTGGTTTGGTTCGTCGTTTGTCTCCAAATATTATTATTGCCTTCGATTCTGATAATGCTGGTAGGAAAGCGGCTCTACGTGCTTCTGGCATTGCTTTGTCGCTCAGTATGGATGTGAAGATTGCTGATATCGTTGGTGGTAAGGATCCCGCTGATCTTGTTAAAGAAGATATAGAAAAATGGCGTCAGACTTTGAAAGATGCGAAGCCGGTTATTGAGTTTGAGCTCGACAATGTCATTCGAGAAGTTTCTGATTCAAGAAAACTTATCAAAGCTATTACTGATAGAGTATTACCGTTGGTTGCTCGTATTGATAGTTCTACTGACCAGAGTCATTTCATATCGATGATTGCCGATAAAGCAAAAATCCAAGCTGATCTTTTGTGGAAGGATTTAAATGTTGTTGCTAAGAGAATTAAAGAAGCTGAAATGACTGCAAATCCAAATGTTGCGGCCAACACTTTCACTTCACCAGTAAATACTATTGC
>CAIKDL010000113.1 GCA_903826185.1 uncultured bacterium
AATGGGCTGATGCTATAAAAATAATAAGCAGCCAATCCCCCACCGACGATCAAGACCAGGCTTGATAGTAATAGTATAAGTTTGATACCAACGCGGCTATTTTCAGTTTCGTTGTTACTACTTAATGTCTCGCGGCCTTGTTTTTTCTTGCTTTCCGCAAGTGCCATAGTCAATGATGACGTATTTCTCTTTGCTAATACCTCTGCTACGTCGCCCTCGTAAGTGCGAAGTGGTTTTGATGACGGCAGTTTTTTCTTAGGTATCAGCTGTGCTGGCGTGATGGCGACAGGGTCTTGTGGCGGCTGGTTATTAAGTGGTGGTCGATTGTCTTCCATGGGCTACATTATAGCTATAATCTGGAAAAATTGTAATATTTGCCAAACAAAAACTCCTCACCGTATTTATTTGGTGAGGAGTCTGTCGGTTGAGCTTGGGCCAGTTCGACCGGCTATTCAGTTGTTACGCAACCGCGGCGTTATCGGTGGTGGCGCCTCGCGCGCCGTCCGACCCGAACGACCCCGCGGTGGATCAAGTCTGACACGAACAAGGCAGTTGCCCTGTCGTTGCCGTTATTCAGTTTACTGGCCACTTCGACCAGATCCCCCAGCGTTAGTTGCTGACGCCCCTTGTGACTCTTCATGTCCTGCCTCCTGTGTAGTTCTACTGTGTTCTAATACCGACTATAAGCTTGGCATGGCTTGACTTTTTAGTCAATGCCAGGCCTGGTTTATAACTTTATGCTTGTTCACGAAAAGCCGCGCTTGCGCGCGGCTTTCGCTTAGTATCTCTTTTTAAAATCAGGTCGTGGAGGTCTTGGTGGCATCGGCGCTTCCTCTTTCTTCGTGAAGAAAGTTGGATTGGCGGCCTTGATCGACAAATTTATTCTGCCTTTGTCGTCGACTTCTTTCACCATGACCGGCACCTTCATTCCTTCTTGGATATAAGTGGTGACGCGTTCAACCCTGAACGGCGCGATCTCAGAAACATGCACGAGACCTTCAGCATTCGGGCCGATCTTTACAAAGGCTCCGAAGTCCATGAGGCGAGTTACTTCTCCGTCGAATTTTTCACCAGGCATGTATTCGCGAGTCATGTTGTATATGATCTCACGGGCCTTTTCGGCTGAGCCAGCTTTTCCAGTGATAAATACAGAGCCGTCGTCTTCTATGGTTATATCCTCCACGTGTGTGACGTCGCGGATCTCATTTATAGTCTTACCACCAGAACCGATGATTAGACCGATCTGGTCAGGTTTGACCTTCATGACTAGGATTTCTGGAGCGCTCGGTGAAATCTTTTCGCGCGGCTTGGCGATTTCCTTTTCTATGACATCGATGATCTGGTAACGAGCCTTTTTGGCTTTTTCAAATGCTTCAGCGAGAATCTTAAGTGGGATACCGCCAACTTTCACATCCATTTGTACCGCGGTGATACCTTCGCGAGTACCGGCAACTTTGAAATCCATGTCACCATGATGATCTTCTGGACCCTGAATGTCAGTTAGAAGTTTATATTCAGTCGGGCTGCGCATCATTAAGCCTGAAGCGATACCGGCAACTGGAGCTTTTATGGGAACGCCGCCATCCATCAGTGCCAATGTAGAACCACAGACTGAACCCATGGAAGTTGAACCATTTGAGGCAAGAGCCTCAGAGACGAGACGGACAGTGTATGGGAATTTATCCTTTTCCGGAATTACTGGGAACAATGCTTTCTCAGCAAGAGCACCGTGACCGATCATTCGGCGATTTGTGCCGCCAACCTTACCTGTTTCACCACTGGAGAATGGTGGGAAATTATAATGATGTATAAAACGCTTATTCTCAGCCACCGTTACGCCTTCTATGACCAATGCATCGCCGGGTGAACCGAGCGTGAGCATGGACATAACGTGCGTGCCACCTCGATAGAAGATTCCTGAACCATGGAGAATCGGGGAAACGCCACCAGCCTGAGCGAACAAAGGTCTTATTGTGTCAAAATCGCGGCCATCAGCACGTTTGTCATCGTCGATAGCACCATCGTGCAGAGCTTCATTTGTTGCTTCTTCGAAAATATCATCGGCCATAGCAACATTTCCTTCTGGAAACTTTTCCGTGAAAAGCTTTGTCCATTTTTCGTGGATTTCGTTGATCTTGGCGTGACCAGGTTCATTGCTGAAGATGTATTTTTTGAGCGACGGAGCAATCTCGGCGTCAAAAAGCTCTTTCGTGCCAGGAGTTGGTTCCGGAAGTTCGATGACAGTCTTCTTTTTTCCAATTTCGGCGATGATTTTCTTCTGCCAAGCTTGGATCTTCTCTATTTCCGCGGAGGCGCGAGTCAAACCTTCATTCACAAGAGTCTCGGCGACCTCTTTGCTGGCTACTTCGATCATGTTTATCATGCCATCTTTACCGCAAGCGAAAAGATCGAGCGAAATGCCAGCATCTTCGCGAGTCTTAAAATCAGGATTAACCAACCACTCGCTATTTTTACAGATACGGACGGCTGAGGCCGGACCATTCCAAGGAATATCGGAAGTTCCGAGAGCCAAAGAAGCGGCAATGACAGCTACTACATCCGGATCGTCTTGGTCTATAGAGATTGTCGTGAGAATAACCTGAACTTCGTTGCGTGTGCGCTGATTGAATAAAGGACGGATCGTGCGATCGACGATGCGGCCAGACAATATGGCTTCGGTAGACGGCCTTCCTTCTCTGCGTACAAAGCGTGAGCCCAAGATGCGGCCAGTTGCATAAAAGCGTTCCTCATAGTCCACTGTTAGTGGAAAAAAGTCACCATCACGAAGACCGCCCATAACAGCGGTGGCTAGTATGACCGTGTTGCCATAGCGCAACATCACCGCGCCATTGGTCTGGTCTGCTAAGTCGTTGAATTCAGCTGTAAGAGTCTTACCGCCGAACTCGATCGAGTATTCTTTTTTTGTCATCTTAATGTGTCGCCTACAGATTACAGATAGCAAGAATATTCTTGCGAACTGCCTATCTGAAGGCGAAATTAACTGTTAATAAACTCAAATAAACTGTCAAACTTCTCTGTAGCAATGGAGCCAGTGTAGCAGAAATATATGCGCGCATCACATTGACAATGAGCCTACGGCGTGCTTTGCTTGTTGAAGCAAGAGCTTCTTGCGCCGTTCTGGCGGAGCCCCAGGATCGCCGGCATATGTCCGACGATATAGTAGAAAACAGCAGTTCTTTGACGAAAGGAAAACTATGTATATTACGGTAATGATGAGTGGCCCGACGAAACTTCGTGCCTATCTGAACGAAACATCCTCGGCGTTACAGGAAAGCTTTGCCGAAAGGTTCAGGCTCACCTTCCAGTCCGCCTGCCAGAAGAATTTGCCGCTTACTGACATTCTGATCCAGTACAGCAATGACCCCGACTTGGCAGGTGTGCCCGGCGGTTGCCATCTGTACAAGATCGACGTGAAGGCATTCGCGACCGGGACGGAGGAGATGACGGTGATCGGGTTTGGGCCGGAGAGAAACAACCAGGACCGTCTCCGGGATGACCTGGCTCTGGAATCCGGTCGAGTGTTCGCGGAGTTGTTACTGGAACACGTCGACCAATTCGCCACAGTAATCTCGCAGGCCGATTTCAGGGGCCTGACCTCGACCCAGATTCTGAAAAAGGCCGACTAAGCCGGCATCAGCAGCCAATCCACCTCACGCACACAGCTTTCGGGCCGTGCGTGGGGTGTTTTAATTATAAGTATTATCGTTTCTTCTGTTTATACGTCTTATTGTCACTATCTTATCCTCGACGGAAAATATTATTCGTACACCCCCTTTTCTTACACGAAACATATTTTCGAGACTTTTAAGCTTCTTCACATCTAGTCCAGCCAGTTCGAGAGACAAAACGCGCCGGATAACTTCCTCCACGGTCTGTCGCTCCTTCGGCACTAGCCTCGTTAAAAACTTCTGGATTTGATTCATTTCATCTTTTGTAGAGCAGCTAGCACCTCAACTGCTGGCACCCCACCCTTTTTAATGCTTGTGAAATCCACTACCGGCTCCCATGTTCCTTCGTCTCCCCATATATCTACGGGTTCTAGCTTGAAAACAGGGGTGGATTTCCTAACAACGACAAAGGAGCGACCTTTTTGTATCAGTTTTATGTACTTATCTATATTTAGTCGCAACTCTTTGAGCCCCACGATATTGGTTTGTATTGCTTTTGTATTCATAATATAGCAAGTTTACCTTAAGGTAAACTTGAAATCAAGTAGACAAATATCAGAATTTTGTTTTGTAACTCTAAATTTTCAGCAGCTTTACCTCCTTCCTCCAGATCTCAAAAGATATTTGTTCGGAGCAATGTCTAGATCAGTGAAATGATCAGCGACTTCGATAAGCTTGGCGGAAGTAGATTTGCCAAATGAGACGACCTCAACCTGACAGCCCTGGTTCATTTGTAGATACTCAACGAGCGGACAAAAATCGCCATCGCCAGTGAGTAAGATTATTGAATCGAGTTTCGGGGCCAACTTTACGGCATCTATAGCCATACCAACGTCCCAGTCGGCTTTCTTGGCTCCAGATCCGAAGATTTGCAGGTCTTTGATCTTGGTTTCAATGCCCATTTTTCCAAGTGCCTCGAAAAAGGCCTTTTCTTCGCCAGATTCCGTGGAAATGACGTAGGCTATTACACGAATAAGTTTGCGTCCATCTAGGGCGTCTTTGACTATGGCGCCGAAATTGACTTTCGAGTGGTAAAGATTTTTTCCACTATGATACAGATTTGCGGTGTCGATATAGATTCCGACACGCTGGTCCTTGTGTTTTATTACTGACATATTTATTAAAATTTTGGGCTATGCTAAAGCAAATGCCCGTTACACTATCAATTATTAAAATGCGCACAACAAGACAATGACTGACCTTTGTCATTATACCCTATTATGGGATTATAAGACTGTGGCCTTAGTTGGGCCGTTTTATTTAGCTCTAAGCTCCAACTTCTTCGTGATAGAAGAGTAACGACGAGGATAGTTTTTCTTGAGATAGGTCAAATGAGTCTGACGATCAGCAACCATACCGAGCAAACCGCGGCGTGAGTGGTTGTCTTTCTTGTGTTTCTTTAAATGGTCGGTCAATTCTGTGATCCTTTTTGTCAAAATGGCGACCTGAACCTCTGGAGAACCAGTGTCTTTGGCATGGATGGCCGTCTCCTTGATAACTCTCGTCTTTTGTCGTGTTGTTAACATTGTGGGAATATCATAGCACGAATGGGGTTTTGGTGCAAGATTTGGGAATAATATCCGCAAATTGCCGCATATACACTATATATCGCCGATTATTATAAAAATCACGCCGGCAGCTAGGTCATCCCTCTGGATTTCCCTGCTGCCGGCGCTTTTCGAATTTCTCTCTCGTAAAAAAACGAACAAGTTACTTGGTTTTTGGCCGCACCAGCCCTGGCGCTTGATGGTAAACCACATGGGTTTCCTACAAGCTTGTATACCAGGGGCTAAGTAGTTTTCATCCCCCTTCCTCTGCCCATTTTCATGGTGCAGGATCTTAATGGTGTAACCGCGGGCTACTTTATATAGCCGAAGTTACCCCGTTCCGGTGATTCAAGAAGCCTCATTCCTCTTTGTGACTTGTGCTACATCGGCGGATCGTTCATCTTTCAACCCTTTCTTGATTGGCGATCGCGTGCGTGCTGTTCGGGTGTCACACTAGCACCGGATATAATATGTGTCAAGTACCTTTAAAAGACTGGGTAGCTTACAATATACTCATGTCGCACAATATTTCAGACCTAAAACAGCGATTCCTTGAATACATAGAGATAGAAAGAGGTCGCAGTCTGAAGACTGTTGAGAACTATGATCGCTACTTGAGCCGTTTTTTGGAGCATACGAAGGTGAAAAGTCCGAGCGATATCGATGATGACGTCGTCCGCGAATATCGTCTATGGCTGAATCGTCAAGAAACTCACAACCAGAAAGGTTTGGGACAAACTACTCTCAAGAAAAAGACACAGAATTATTACATGATCGCTTTGCGCGCATTTTTGAAATACATGGCACGCATGGATGTTAAGTCTTTGTCGCCGGATCGTATCGAACTGGCAAAAATACCAGAGCGCTCACTCGATCTCATATCGACTGATGAGCTCGGTCGTCTCCTGGACGCTCCGGACACTGCTACTTTGCGCGGTTTACGTGATCGTACGCTCATGGAACTACTTTTCTCTACTGGTCTCCGTGTTTCGGAGCTTTGTTCTTTGCCGCGCGACATAAATCTGAAGCTTGACGAGCTTTCAGTTCGTGGAAAAGGCGAGAAGGTGCGCGTTGTCTTCTTGTCTGAAGAGTCGAAAAAATGGCTCAAAACCTATCTAGATAAGCGCGACGACATGGACGATGCCCTTTTTGTGCAGATCCTTGGTAAGGATAGCGACATCGGCAAAGCCGGTTCGCCAAAACTTGCCACGAATCGTGACTCCCTACGCCTAACCTCTCGTTCTGTTGAGCGCATCGTGAAACAATATGCTATAAGGGCTGGTATTTCCAAGAAAGTTACGCCGCACGTCATTCGTCACTCATTCGCAACGGATCTTCTACGCAATGGTGCAGACCTTCGATCAGTCCAGATGCTTCTTGGCCACGCCAATATAGGCACAACGCAGATTTACACGCACGTGACGGACAGTGAACTCAAGAGAGTGCATCAAAAGTTTCACGGCAAAGGAAAATAATAGCGAACAAACAAAAAGGACGCAGCTTGCGTCCTTGGGAAAAGTCTCAAAGCCTGACTTTTAATTTCCTGATGAATTCTGTGGTGACAGAGAATCTCGAGTCGCTCACCTGGACGATGCAAGGTTCTGCTGGTGTTCGCCAGCATCCCATTCCGCCATCGTCGAACCATGGGGTGATAAGGCCAAATAGTGCCTGATCTAGGGAGATCTCAACCTGGTGTTGGCGCAAGAATGAACCCAACTCTTCCAACGAGAAATCTCGCCAGGCATCGACCCCTTTCCATGTGGAAAAGAATCTCACCAAAGCCTTTGCGGCGACTTCAACCTCGTGTTTACCGAAGCAGATTTTGTCCAGTTCCCGAACAAAATGCGACGGAGGCTCGATATTTGAAGCCGAGGCGATTGGCCTCCACTGGGGCCCTTTTGTCAGCGTTTTCTTCTTAGGTCGGCGGCACCTTTTGTTCATTTTGTTTCCTTTCTATTTTCGATACTACCCCAACAAGCCGATAAGTCAACGCCGTTTCGCAACTTCAGTGTATAATATAGATCATCATGCGTATCATTTCCTGGAATGTGAATGGTCTACGAGCCAACGTCAAAAAAGGCGGTTTCGACTGGTTCATAAATAACTCGCCAGATA
>CAIKDL010000114.1 GCA_903826185.1 uncultured bacterium
CGAGCGAGGCAACTGGCAAGCGGTCGAACGCTATGTTGCGAATCAGGGAAAGACAGAAGAGAAATCAGGACAGCTTTATTTACTCACTTAGGTCAGGCCTCGAGACATACCTCGTGGGCTCTGCCCCGAGGTAATTGATTCTTTGTATTTTTTGAAAAAAAGGAGTAACTTTTCCTTACTGGCACGGCCACCCCAGGTATTTAAGGATAATATTTTCATATGGAAAGTATATCAGATTAGAAGACAAAGACCCCCGACATCGTATCGGGAGCTGAATGTTATAGCCAAACACTTATTGACACCCCGTCAACTCTTATGGCTGTGCACAGCTTGTGCATATCGTTCATTGACAATGGCTGTCACCCTGCTACTCTAGTAAGGTTACCTTTAATTTAATCAAAATTAAATGGCTTAACAAGGCCATTTTGTCCTAAACGGAACTTTTACGGAATGACAGAAAGACAGCCACGGCAGACTTGCAGAAAGGAAAGATATATTATGAAATACACAGACCCTAACTCTAATCCAAATAACCAATCAACAAAGCGCCTAGTAATCTGGGCCGTTGCTTTTACAGTAGCCGTAAGTGTGCCAGCCATATTACAAACAAAGACTGCCAACGCCAGTCTTTTTTCTTTTCTGGCCTCATTGTGGGATCAGCCAGTGTCTGCTCACGCCGAACAGATGGCTTCATCCTCCAATTCTCAGACCATAGCTCTGCTCCAAGCCGCTTCAAATATAGATCCAAATCCTGACAAGATTGGAGAGATTGCCCCGATAGGCTCTGGTGACACTTTGGTGGCGGATATTGCCTCAGCTAGCGATACCAGTAATGACGCCCCTATAAATACGCAAATCAGTGTCTATACAGTGCAGAGTGGAGATACCATATCCAGCGTCGCCAAGATGTTTGGTGTGTCGGTCAACACGGTCTTGTGGTCCAACAACCTCACCGGCAAGTCTGCTCTACAGCCTGGCCAGTCCCTGGTGATTTTGCCGATCTCCGGTATTACTTATACCGTCAAAAAGGGCGATACCATCCAAGGTATTGTGAAAAAGTATAAGGCTGATGTGGGCGACGTGCTTTCTTATAATGATATTTCTCTTTCATCCAAGCTGACTGTTGGCGACACAATCATTATTCCAAATGCAGAAATACAAGTATCAGTTCCTACGAAGATTTCTTCTTTCAAGTATGTTGCTGGTTCGAATCCTGCTCATGACACGAACGGCCCTTCATACCCAGGGTATTATATTCGTCCGATCGATGGTGGTAGAAGGACACAAGGTTTACATGGTTATAATGCCGTGGATCTAGCTGATAGGGTCGGTACTCCCCTGCACGCTGCCGCGGCCGGAACTGTAATCGTTGCCAGGACTGGCGGTTGGAATGGCGGTTATGGAAGCTTTGTCATTATTTCTCATGATAATGGAACGCAAACTTTGTATGGTCACGCCTCTAAGGTGTTGGTCACCCCAGGCCAGCAAGTCAGTCAAGGTCAGACTATAGCCCTCATGGGTTCAACTGGAGAATCTACGGGTCCTCACGTGCACTTCGAGATTCGTGGTGCCAAGAACCCATTCTAATCCCGCGGGAGCTCCTCGTCCGGTATGGCGCGGGCTTTTAGGGGGTCTTTTTTCTGAACTGAAGTGCTTCCAAGACTATATCTTTTGTGATCATACTCGCGTCATCCAAATCAGCGATTGTTTGGGCGACTTTCATCGTGTGGTGGAAGGCACGCCCGGAAAGATTTAATTTTCTGGCTGAAGTTTCGAGAGCGAGGCGAGCGTCGTCGTCCATACGGACGATTTTTTCGAGGTCCGCCGCGTTCATCTCGGCATTGAAATAGATTGGCCGGCCAATTTTCCGGAAGCGCTCAAGTTGTTTTTTGCGCGCTTCTTGCACACGAGCGGCCATGGTTGAGGACTGCCAACGAGTATCTGTTTGGCCGGCGCCACCTGATAGACGAAGCGGCGCGGCCAGTTTTTCATATTCAACGGCATCTATGTGCACCCAAATGTCGATGCGGTCTATTATTGGTCCGGAGATTTTGCGCCAATAATTTCTTATCATGACCTCTGAACAAAGACAGCCTTTCTTTTTGGGCTTTCCGCAAGGACAACTGTTCATCGAGGCCAAAAGTATCGTCTGGGCCGGAAATGTCAGGCTTCCTTTCGCACGAGATATGGTTATTTGTTTTTCTTCGAGCGGTTGTCGCAGTGCTTCTATTGTTTGTCGATCGAATTCTGAAAATTCGTCTAGAAACAACACGCCACGATGGGCCAAAGTGATTTCTCCTGGTCTTGGCAATGCTCCGCCACCAACAATGGAAATATGTGAGGCGGTATGATGCGGTGCTCGAAACGGCGGACGAACCATAAGTTCAGTATCCAAAGCTCGTGCGGCTGAGTGTATGCTAGTTACTTCTACGGATTGCTCATATGACAATGGTGGCAAGATAGATGAAAAACTTTGAGCCAGCATGGTCTTTCCGGTGCCTGGCAGTCCGTACATGAGCATGTTGTGCGCGCCAGCAGCCGCTATTTCCAAGCCCCTTTTGGCAACTTCATTCCCACGGACAAGCCCCATGTCTATGGTAGTTGCGGTGTTACGGGTGTTGGTGTCGGCATTGGTGGCGGAGTCATTTATCGGTCTGCTCGCGGGAATTTTTTCGAGCATTCTTTTCCCTACCAGATGATCGATGACCTCTCCCAAAGTTGATATAGCATACACGTCTATTCCTTGTGCCAATGAGGCCTCGCGAGCATTTTCGGCGGGTACAAAGGCGCGTTTGAAACCATTTTTTATGGCGCAAAACAGCATCGGTAATACGCCGTTTATTTTACGGATGTCGCCTTCCAAGGAGAGTTCGCCCAAAAATAGGTTTTCGGCCCAGCTTTCAGGGTGCGGAAGTTTTTGCTGACTTATCCCGCTACAAATATCGCCGGACGCGATCAGATATCCTACAGCAATTGCCAGATCAAATGCCGGTCCCTCTTTGCGCATATCTGCAGGTGCCAATGAGACAACCACCTTTTGGTTCTTTTGTTTTGGAGATGTGTAGCCGGTATTTTTTATGGCGGCCGAGACTCGGTCTTTTGATTCTTCGACGGAGCGATCTCCTAAGCCTATTATAGAAAAAGCATGAAGACCATTTGATATGTCTACTTCTATCGTTATGATCTCGGCGCTCAATCCAACCAATTGCGCGCTGTATGATCGAGCAGTGCTCATTACTAGAGAGTATCGCATCCGGATAAAAATTCTGTGAAAAAAATATGAAGCAAAGCCGAGGATCTTATGAAGATACGCCTCGGCTTGCTACTTACTATTTATTTATCGCCCCTCTATCTTTATTTATGATCGTGCTTTATGGAAATCCTAGATGATGGATTGGCTTCGAGGCGACCCTTTTCTATCGGCTTGCCACATTTTTCGCATATACCGAACTTGCCTGTCTTTATGCGATCCAAAGCGGCTTTAACTTCCGTCAGTTGGCTTTCGAGCTGGTTGGCGATGATGGAGTTCTCTTCGATCTCTTCGAATTTATCAGCGACTTCGTTCTCATCTGCAGCGTCTACCTCCATATTACCCGCAGTTGCTTCCCAACCACCAGCGTTGCGTGTGTCGGTTTTGGCTATCTCGGCAAGTTCGCCTTCCAATTCGGTCTTTTCAGTGACGAGTCTTTCCTCAAAGTATTTTAGGTCTTTTATATTCATGATGCCCACAGTCTAGCGCACATAAGCCTGTCTTTCAAGGCGACTCATGATTTCTGTTATAAGGCTTTCATCCACAGTGAATATGAGGCGGTTGTTGTCTAGGAATGAGTACAAAAAGATAACATCTCCATTCGGGGCACTGAATTCTCTTATGTCCTTGTTTTTTATTATTTTGTCGGCAAATTGGCCATGAATGACGAAGTATTTTAGACCACCCTGCTCGGTTGATGTAGATGTTCTAACAACCGCAGAAGATGCGGAGGAAGATGTGGCGGCTGAGCTCGAGGCAATCTTTGTTGGTGCGGGTTTTTGTAGTGTCGTTGAAAAGTCTGGAATAATTTGCGCGTTTGGCAAGATAATGAAATCTTTCAAATCATCCGCCATGAGATTTTCCCATTGAAGCATGCCGGAGAAAATGTTTTGATAGAAATCATTGGTGACGATGACGAACGCACTTTTTTGTCCCGAGTTATTTGCATATATACCTAACATCCAGTCTTTATTGAGAGACCTGTACAAAATGTCTGGCATTTTTATACCTAGATTTGTAATTATTGTCTGAATTGGTATGCGAGTGAGCTTTTGGGTCTTAGTATTGTCGCTATTTGTTGACGTGGTCATTGTCACCAGGATTAGTTCTCTTATGGTGTTGGGTGGTTGGTCTTTGGCGAGCTCGCTTTTTATTTTAGCTATTATATCTGTCGAATTGACCGAGCGAACCTCTGTCGATGATTGAGAATCAGAAGGGATCAATGATTTATATGCCGGGGTCGTATCGATCGGCTTTGTAGACGGAGACAATGGGCTGATGCTATAAA
>CAIKDL010000115.1 GCA_903826185.1 uncultured bacterium
GGTGGTGCTGGCGCGATGTCGACTTCCTCCTCGACGACGAGCACGGGGGTGAAAGGGGCCAAGAGTGCTACAAGTACTATTTCTTCGACTTCAGTTTCAGTTCCGGCCGCGAAAGTTTCTAAATAGGGAAGTTTGTCGGCAAAGTCGTTGTGATAGGCCGACGATTTTAAGGCGTGAAAATGCTAGTGGCGGGTACGTGCTCCCAGACGCACTATGAAAAAACGACGAATTTTTCGTCATTTTCGTGGCTCTAGTTTGGTCTATTTCTAGGCCCGAGTTGCGCGACGTTTTTGACGAAAATTTCGTCGTTTTCGCATAGTCTCTAAAAGTATATGTGCCACCACCGCCGCACGACGCCTTGTGCGCGCCTGCAAAAACGTCCAGTAATCGTCACCAAATCAAACTTCTTGGTCGAATTTTATTTCTATAGGAAATTTATCGCTCGAACTTTTATAACGCATAAATTCTAACCCCTTCTTATATCTCCAAACCGGACATTTGCGTCCAAAGACTCCGATTTCCCTAATAACCAAATCATGTCTTTTAAATTTCTCCAGAATATAAACAACCGTAGTTCTTGGAATCCCTGCCAACTTTGCGATCTTAGCCGGCGTTTTACCCATTTGTTGTGCGAGGAGCACATCCAAAACCCGCCCCTCATTTTCTGAGAGACATAAAGAATCAACTATTCTCTGGTTGATACGGATCTTTTTCATCCAACAAATGATATCACGCCTCACACCCCCCTAAAAGTATGCTTAAAAAAATGAAATAGATATCGCGCAGTCATCCTCAAAGTGCCTTCTTCTTTGAAACGGCGTGCAGAAGTCTTCATCTTGACTCGTGGAGTGAAAACTACACGACCATGTTTGGCGACGCGCTTGGCCGTGTCAGTATCCTCACCGTAAAAAACCAAAGCCGTATTGTAGCCACCCATTTTACGCAAGATATCGGCGCGGATGGCATTGTTGCCACCGATCAAAACCGCTCCACCTCGAACGAAAGGCCACTGAAGCACATTGGCGACCGGTCTGTATATGTAGCTCTGCATCGCCATGGAAGAAGCTCTGAAAAATGGATGCGCATCATGATAATCATAAGGCCCGCTGACAGCCACCACTTCGCCATCGAAACCGTCACCGGTGAAAGTAAAATATTCCGAAGCGATACGCAACCAATCTGTCTCTGGCAAACAATCGGCATCCATATTTGCCACGATGTCTCCGTGCGCTTCCACACGTCCACGTTCACGTGCGTGCAGCAATCCCTTTTTCGATTCGTGGACCAGTCGTAGATTTGCCAGGCCATTTGACCCATTCATGGCCGCGATCTTCTCCACAACCTCGGCGGTTCTATCGGTACTGGCGTTATTAACGACGATTACCTCGAAATCCGGATAATCTTGCGCCAGCACGGCTTGCAGAGTAGCAGCTATAACCAGCTCCTCATTATAGGCTGGTATGACCACGGAAATTTTTGGCACCGTTCTCGCGCCAGGCACTTTTTTTATCGTATATCTTTCCATATTTTTACGCGTGACTTATTGAAGATCATGACCCAGAACGTTTCTATCATCCAAATGCTCAAGAGCTTTGGCCAACCGAGTTTATGCGCGCGCCGACCAGTATGTCTGACTATTATAGATGAATCATAATAGGTCCTACCGACTTTCAATAGACGCCAGAACATGTCGGCGTCTTCGCGTGTGACCAAGTCTTCACGATAACCATTGACCTTCAAGAAAGCATTGTGGGTTATCATCTGGAATTTACCAGATGCTTCGCCGGTATGAAAGATATTATTCTTGAAAAAATGAACAAGATTGAAGAAAAAATAAACCACTCTGTCGCCCCAAGTCTCGAATTCTGGCAAGACTCCGAGCTTGCCAGTCAAAGCGACTAGTTTGGGATCCTTTTCAAACAAGCTTATAGCATGAGTTAGCGACTCATTCATATTTTCTATGACACAATCAGAATCCATGAAGACCAGAAGATCTCCGCGCGCTATCTTGGCGCCGGCATTTCTGTTTTGCGCAATGGTCGCGTGTTTAGTCTCATGGGCCAAGATGATCACTAGATTTTGTGCGCCGGATTCCGCCGCTGCCGTCCTTGCCACAGCCACGGTGTTGTCGGTACTCTTGTCATCTGTGATGATGATCTCGTAGGGGATAGCCGGCTTTGGGGACGCTGCGTCGGCCGAAAACCCAGCTACCAACCGCTTGATAGTATCGCCAATGGCCTTTTCTTCATTATAAGTTGGGATGATTACAGAGATCATGTCTTTGAAATTATAATTTTCGTACCATTATCATACGTATCCATCCGCCAAAAGTTATTAAAATGAATAAAATTGCCAAGAGCACCACGCTTACGAGCCCGCGCCCGATGATCGATGTGTACGTCATGTAAGCATAGCCGAAACTGTATCCAAGCGCTAGCATCAACCAAACCCATATCGCGCTAACCAAAGTATTGGATACGAGGTATTTGGAGAATGCCATTTTTCTTATGCCGGCGTCCATGAGCGAAATGGCAGTGATAGCCATGCCGGTCGGCGCGCTCACGAAAAAGACGACGTAGTTTTTGTATTTATTGAATATGTCCATGGAGTCCACAAGATGCTCTTGTGTGATACCGAACAATCTTCCAAATGTCGTCATGAAGACTTTTCCACCGACGCGGCCGACTGTGTACCAAAAAATGTTGCTGACCATGTCGCCGACTAATATTGCCGCAAAAACCAGGCCGAAGTTTACATATCCGAATTTCAGCAAAATACCGCACAAAAATGCGGTTATCGTGGCCGTTATGAAGGCTGGGATGACCATCAATAGCGATAGCATGTCTCATATTTTAGCGCTTATTATGATATAGTGGAAGCGCCAGTTTATGGCGCGTCTCGGCGCATAGCAGAATCTTATGTCCACGCTATACAAATATATCCTGAAGCCAATCCTTTTCCTTGTAGATCCTGA
>CAIKDL010000116.1 GCA_903826185.1 uncultured bacterium
ACAGGGGCGGATCCCGATGGAAAAGGCCGAAGAAGGTCGTTACCTTGGCCGCACCCGGTGGGGCGATACCATGGACATCTTCGACGAATATGTCCATGCCGAAACCCTGTGCGCCTATCCGCTGGTAGTGCTGCTAGGCATACCGAATGCCCTTTTTGCGGCGACCAGCAGCGCAAGATTGCTGAGAATGGTAGTGCTTACATTACCTACTCGTTAGCACCATATCACAAGCACCATCTACTGGTCATACCACATAAACACACCGAATCCCTGCTTAAAATCACAGACGAAGAGATGCGAGATATCGACAAGCTCCAGAAACTTGCACTCAACATTTTATATAAGCTCGGCTACGATAATGCCTCTTTTTTGGTCAGAGAAGGAAATAGTCGTGATCGGTCTATCAGTCACATACATTTCCATGTGATACCGGATATAAATATTGGCGACGTCGATCACGATGGTAACAAAAGGACCATCCTCACTGACGAGGAGATAGATGGGGTAATGAAAGACTTCAAAAGCGCACTGGACCAGGTCACACCTTCTTAAGAAGTAATGATATAATTACAACATGTTCCGCAAACAAATCGACATATTGGCAATCGGTGACACGACCTCGGATGCTTTCATTCATCTCAAAGATCCGCATGTGCACTGCGTAGTCGATACTTATGGCGAAGAGATTTGCATGCCATTCGGAGAAAAAATCCCCTTCGAGTCAGTGACCGTTATCAAAGCTACTGGTAATGCCGCCAATGCCGCTGTGTCTGCATCGCGTTTGGGTCTGCGTGTGGCATTGGTCTCTGATATTGGCAATGATCAAAACGGCAAAGACTGCCTGGCAGAGCTTGGACGTAACAAAGTAATAACTTCATATATAAAGACGCACAAAGGTAAACCGAGCAATTATCATTTTGTACTTTGGTATGACGTCGATCGTACGATTCTAGTTAATCATATAGAGTACGATTACAAGCTCCCAGAATTCCCCGAGCCGAAGTGGATATACCTTTCTTCATTGGCACACAATGCTAGGTTGTATCACGAAGAGATCGCTGATTATCTTGAGGCCCATCCAAACGTCAAGCTGGCTTTTCAGCCGGGCACATTCCAGATAAATCTTGGGGTTAGAGAAATGCAACGAATATACACGCGCACCGATATCTTCATTGTGAACTTAGAAGAAGCACAAAAGATCTTACAAACAGATAATCGCGACATCAAGGTTCTGCTGAAAAAAATTGCGTCATATGGACCAAAGTTAGTCGCTATAACCGATGGCCAAAATGGCGCTTACCTGTTCGATGGAGAACATTACTATATGATGTCTATGTATCCAGATGCCAAACCAGCTTATGAACGTACCGGCTGCGGTGATGCTTGGGCTTCCACTTTTGTCTCAGCTTTGGCCATGGACAAGACCCCTTTGGAGGCGCTGACTTGGGCGCCAATCAATCCGATGTCAGTCGCTCAATTCGTTGGCTCGCAAGAAGGATTGCTCACTCTCGAACAACTCACCTGGTGGCTAGAAAGAGCACCAAAGGAATACGGACCAAAGGAGGTTTAGAGATACCTTCTAAATAGATTGAATAATAGAGCTTATTGACAAATAGCTTTTTGAATGTAATATCGATTACAGAAAAGGAGAACTTATATTATGAAACCATTGACAGACGCGGAAAAAGCGCACGGGAAGTGCGTTGTTGAATTGGTAAAGATGCGAAAGCTTCTCGAAGCTGCCGGCCTAAGCTCAGATCTTGAGAAAGTGATCGGGGGATTGTTCCTCTTCGTCCCGGAGAACGAAAAAGGCGGTGCCAATGTCTTATGCTTCAAGGTCGCCAGTATCGAGACCCAACAGACGTCGGACCTGCATCTCCAATTGACCGTCGCCGATCAGCCGAGCGGTGCCATCGAGCCAAGGTTCCTCTGTTACAACAAACTCGAAGATCGTTGGCACCTGTTCCACGAACACCAGCGCGAAAAAGGCGAAGCAGATCGCGGATTCCTCATGGCGCTCTAACGGACACCGTCACTAATCCCCAACTTTGGAAGTCCAGAGTTGGGTGATTTTTATTATTTAATCTTCTCTACCATCTCCTTCTTCACCTCCTCGAACTTCCCTTCAATAATTGCCTGACGAAGTTTCTTTACCATATTGACCAAAAAATAAAGATTGTGAATGGAAAGTAATGTCGCCGACAGCATTTCCTTGGCACGACACAAGTGCGCGAGGTAGGCGCGTGAATAATTTTTACAAGTATAACA
>CAIKDL010000117.1 GCA_903826185.1 uncultured bacterium
ATATTCGGCAAGACGAACAATCATGTCGAGATCGTATTCAAGAAAAAAAATGGCGGTGCAGTTCCGGCGATCGCATTCTTTGGTGCCGCAAGCGAGTGGGCCAAGAATCTTACATCCAATATGCAGATAGATCTGATAGCGTCAGTTGAGAAATCGATGTTCAGAGGAAGGCCTGAATTGAGGCTGAGGGTAGTAGAGGTGTTATAATTGTCTTATGTCATCAATAACAATTTTTACTGACGGATCGTCTCGAGGAAATCCTGGACCAGGAGGTTGGGGGGCGGTGGTGGTTGAAGATGGTGTCAACGTCACTGAGTTTGGTGGAGCCGAGAAGCGTACGACGAACAATAGGATGGAACTTATGGCAGCTACCAAAGGGATTCTGCATACACCGAAGCATGCCGATATTACTGTGTTCACAGATTCCAAATATCTGATCAATGGCATAACCTCTTGGATAAAAGGCTGGAAGAACAATGGCTGGATCACCAAAACAAAAGATGATGTAGTAAATAAAGATCTCTGGATGGAATTGGATGCTGCAGTCAAAGAGCGCAGTGTGAAATGGGAATATGTCGGCGGGCATGTCGGTATCATCGGGAACGAGCGATGCGACCATATCGCCACTGATTTTGCTGATAATGGAAAAACTACGTTATATGCGGGGCCTATCTCTGCGTATGATCTATCGAATATCCTTGACGTTTCACACGATAGCGCTGCCATGAAAACAAAAAAATCGAGCTCTTCGCGCTCGAATGCGAAAGCATATTCGTATGTGAGCTCAGTCGGAGGGGCTATCCATGTTGACCATAGTTGGGCAGAATGCGAGAAGCGTGTCAAAGGTGTCAAAGGAGCACGATACAAAAAGTCTCTCAGTATTGCCGATGAACAAAAGGTGATAGAAGAGTTCGAACAGCTTCTGTAAGTTTCATTGTGATTTGATTCTTTTTTCATCGGATCTTCATTTGATGAATCTATACTAACTTCCATGAATAAGGGAGTTTTTATATTCTGGTCTATATGTATTGGGTTGGCATTGTTCCGTGTAGTAACTTCATTTCAACCTGTTGCTCCCGATATTTCTGAATGTCTGCAACATGAGGTACGAGGTATTGGAGTGGTGGCGGCAGAGCCTGAACGCAAAGATTCCGGTCAGGTATTTGTGGTTGATATAGAAAAAATGTCTACGTCAGGTAGTTCCTCATCCAAAGAATATGTACATGAATGCAATAATCACGTATTGGTTCGAATCAAGACAAAATTGTATCCGCAGTTTTCATTTGGTGAACGAGTGTCATTCATGGGAAGTATCCATAAGCCTTTTAACTTTTCGAGTGGAGGTGGACGTTCTTTTGATTACAAAGGATATTTGGCCAAAGATGATATTTTCTATGAAATAAAAAGTGCTTCAGTGGAACATATTTCAGACGAACAAAAAACTCCCCGTGAAAGCTCTTTGTTGAGAGGTTTCTCGACGTTAAGCATGTCTCATATATCTGATGTGGTATCCTCGTTATTATTTGATTTGAAAAGGGGTTTTGTTTCAAATCTCG
>CAIKDL010000118.1 GCA_903826185.1 uncultured bacterium
GACTTCCTGTAAATAGTCATGCTGGTTCAAATAAGACCCGGAGTACAGGCCATAAATCGTAATTCGGTCTGCTGATTGACCATCGTTGAACGGAAAGGAATAAACAAAAGGGGACCATACTTTGTTTTCTCTTGCCACGGCTCTTTGATATGCTTCGACTGACATAGCGTTATCCTATAAGATGTTCCAGGGCGGCGGTAATATGGACCGCCGCATCTATTTCGGCCTTCTTTTGCATCCCATAAATATCCGCGTCATTAATAGAAGTATCGGTACTCCGCTCTGTGCTGGCTATAACAATAGCGCTTGTTTCTGCGGTCTTAATTTTTATCCCGTGAATGGTGTCCCTATCCGCGATTACATTAGCGTTGGTGTCTTTTTCTTCTTGGAGTAGGGTTTCAAAATCGGCCATCTGGTCATTCTCATAGAGGCTGGTCAATGATGTTTCGCTGGAAATTAAAGCCTGTTCATAACCGAATTGCTTTTCCTGCAAGGACCGCTTCTCGTCCATCAAGGCTAAGTTCTTATTTTCCGTCGCTATCTCGGTGGTCAGTTCTTCAACCTGGAGAGTCGATTTTTGAACGGCAATCAGTGCTTGGTTTAGTTTCTCCGCTGCAATCTGTTGTTCAATGGGTATTTCCAGAGTCCCTATTTTAGCCGCATACTCTTCCGATAGCGTGGCAAGATCGTTGACAAAAGGAACCATCGTCTGTTTCTTCGCTGCTACTTCTTGTTCTGCGGCCATGTATCCGGTGTAAGCTGCGGCTTTAGTCTGCTCTATCGCCAAAAGTTCCTGCTCTTTTGTGATGATCTCCTGAATGACAGGGATAATCTCCAGCTTCTTTTGCGCCGTTAAGAGTTTGGCGTTGGCTAGTTGCACTTCATAGGGTGCGGCGGACCCTTCCAGTTGCGCGAGTATCTTTCTTTCGGCCTCCATTGCCACTTCAAGGGCTGTTTTTTGTGTAGTGAGGTCAATCTGCCTTCGGGATACCTCGATTTCAAGCTGATTCAATACCGCCTCATCAGAAGCCATGCCCTGCTCGATGCCTTTATATTCTGCCGCCCAAGCCGCCGTGAGGGATTGTTTTTCGAGTTCCCAGGCTATCATTGCATCCCGGTAAGACAAATCGTTTGCGATCCCGATCTGCTTCAATTCTCTATCAATCGTTTCCGAAAGGATCTTATAGTTGAGGTCGGCGAGTCCCATTTTAGCAGCTACTTCAAGCTGGTTCTCCATTTCATAAGCGTACCCGGGAAGAGACAGAAAACCGCGCCCGGCGATTTCCGACATCATTTTAGAGTGATCGTCGCTGTACTTGATAACGATCGGGGCTTTACCTTTACGCCATTGGCTTAATTCTCGTTGTGTGTCAGCCATAACAAACCTACTTTGTTAAAATAATCGGTATGAGTTTAATGTGGTCCAGGGTTTCAAAATCGGCTATTGAGAGTTTCCATTTCTTGGACTTCAGTTCGCTCGAAGCAACCACCTTCCCCTCGGTATCAATATTGTACACTTCTCGTGTTCCTTTCAAGGTTTCAAAGACCATCACCGGGGAGTCTCCCGTAATGCCCAAATACCCCCGTCTGAACCGTTTCTGATTGGGCATACCAAAGTCAGTGGCGCTGAAGATTATCCCGGTATGAATTTCACTTCCCGCGTCTGTATCGCCCGTAAGTTCGTAAATTCCCGTATCGTTCGCCCCGAAAGCCCTGTTCTCAAAGACGCAATAGGAGTTGAAGTTAAACCCGGAGTACATTGATGGGAGGAATTTCGGCGTATTAAGAACATAGCATTCCCATACTTCCCCATTGAGTTCCACCGTTGCATCCAGTTCAAGAGTGTCATAAACGGCGGTGCGAAGATAACCTTGATTAGATATGGTTTCGGCAAACACCAATGATTCGGAAGCGGCAAACCCAATGTTATTGTAAACAGCCGAAACATCTGTCATGCCTATGTTCTCCTTAACCGCATTCATGAAGAGCGCAGCGACAGACGACAAGTCAACGGCAGTAAGAATATCAGCCACACTAAAACTCAAGGCGGGAGACGGGAAATCGGAGAAGATAGCCGATTCAGCTATAGCCGCTGTCATCGATACCGTGGCGGAAGTTAATTCAGTAAAGCCAAGATACTCAAGAATGGTCAGGGTTAACTGGTATATGGACGCATCAGATAGGCCGACACTTTCACTTATTGTATCAGAAAAGATTTTGCTCCCGAC
>CAIKDL010000119.1 GCA_903826185.1 uncultured bacterium
AGTATGAGCGCCTGCTCGCGATAGAACGCGAAGCAGAATCAGCGTAAAAATTTATTGAGCTCGGTCGTAACGCCAGTAAGCGCTTCAGCAAAAAACATTTCCGCGGGTACGCCGATAATTTTTATTTTCTTGAGCTTGCCGAGCTTCTTCATATATTTCAAATTGGCTAAGGCGTCGAAGTCATGCATCGTCAATCTCGGCGACACGTAGAATGAATCAAGGTCGTCGAAGACGGTTACCTCTCCAAGATTTATAACAGTGTCGATGATCATTACTTCTTCGGGGATATCCCATTCCTCGTTTGGATCTTTGACCTCGAAAGATATGGCAGGGAATTCGCGCTCCAGTTGAGGAATTAGCTTGATTGGCAAAGAGTCGTTCTCGAGATCTGGGTTGCCAAAGATGAACACTGTTTTGGTCATGTCGTGATTTTAACATATATTGACTGTCTGAAAATAAGTAGTAGGGTGATGACAGAGCACGCCTCTTTTGAGGTTGTGTAGCTCATTGTAATCAATGACAGAGGTGGGCCATATCCCACAGAAGGAGTCAGGGCTGTGAAAAAATATCACGCGCGGTGTCGGTGGTGTTTACGGTGTCCGTATTGTTCATGTTCTGTTTGTTCTTGTCTTGCGCCGAAAGTTTCGCGCAAGACATTCAGCCGGAAAGAACCAGCTTGTCTGCTGCCATCGCGGCAGCGACCAGCTCGACTGGTTACAAGGTGACGACTGTAAAAGTCGCACCTACGAAAATGACCGAGTACCGGTTGGCTTATCAAGGCAAGCATTTCTTGTCAGTGATCATGGACGCGAACGGCGCCATGGCCATCCGACCACATCCTGGAAATGATACAAATGGTTGGGGTTCGACTTGGTATCCGGAGTCATTCCTCCCTGGAGCGACTTTGCGAAAAAGCGGTGTGTCTTTGAAGGCCACTGCGACCAATATCAATCTCAAAGCATCTGGCATCGTTTCGAAAGGTTCCAGTGACAGTTTCGGTACTTGGACGATGGTATTGTCCTTCAGTTTCGATCCTGTTAATAAGCAAATCCTTGCCACTGGCAACTATGTGGTGAAGCTCAAGGGCGCCTTGAGCGACATCACTGGTGACCTGAATATCTGTAAGATCGCCAGTAATTATCTGACCAATGTTCCACTCATAGGCGGAGGCACTGGAGACACTGGTGACATGAAGCAAGCTGATGTATCGAACGACTTTGGTTCATATGTATGGATACCGAAGCTTCAGCCGGCATTCTTTCCGCAAGAGCGGACGTTGACGTTGGATATCGATGTTGAAGGACAGCGCAACAACGTCAATACGGCGGCTCAAGGATTCCCGGCCATAGTTTCGGCGTACAAGCCGAGCCCTCGGGTATTCTATGAGCTTCAGTTGCCGACAAGTTCGAGTACTGCAAGTAGCTCGATTGTTGGCGGGCTGATTCCAAAAACAGCCTGGAGCGACGAATTCACCGGAAAGAAAATGAGCAGCAGCATCTGGAAAATCCCGACTTGGGTATCGTCGAGTGACGGTACTTATTTCGGTAGAACCCAGGTTCGATGCAGCCAAAATTCGCCACTTCCGGCGATCAAGGGTGGCAATGCGAAGATCTTGTTGGAGACTTACAATCCGACTGGGTATTCATTCTATGGGACAGATCTCATTGCCAAGCAGTCAGTTTCACTCGGCCAAGGGGTTCTTGTCACTGTGGTGGCCAAGGCTGAAGCGCCATTTCCTGGCGGTATCGTCGCGGGAATATTCCTTTACGCCTTGAAAGCGGGGAGCGATACTCTCCACGATGAGATCGACTTCGAACTGGTAAGCAATCAGCCGTATCAGATCGCGACCAATATATACGGCGACGAACCGTTAGGGACCGGTCACCCGGCCTCGTACCCGTTCAGTTCCGGTTCGATCACGGATTACCACAAATATCAGATTCTTTGGTTGCCGAATCGGGTATCTTGGTATGTCGATGGTGTGCTGGTTCGAACAGTTACGACCCAGTCACCAATTCCAACTGGTCCTATGTATGTTCATATTAATATGTGGGCACCTGGTTCAGATTGGTCAGCGGCATATAATACGCGGTAGCGGATTTCCTCGCGGCTCTGCCGCGATGACAATATAGGAAAGCTTGGAAACCCTTGGTTTCCATACTAAACTAGAGGAATGACCGTAATCAAGACCTACCACAACATCTATGAAACCCACTACCA
>CAIKDL010000120.1 GCA_903826185.1 uncultured bacterium
CAGAAATATATCGGAAAATTCCTTTCCGGATATAAGCAATATGTTATCGGAAAAGACATCTCTAGTTTAAACCTGACCAGAGTTTCTGGTTCCTCGTTGACGCCGATCGGATTTGATAACGCCCTTTCTCAGATCAAAGCCCAGGCTAAATCTTAATGATTGCCATGGCTCGATTTGATTTCAAAGCCATAGGTACGACCTGGCAGATCGATATATATAGCGAGCTAACAGAATCCGCAGCTGCAAATATTTTGTCCAAGATAAAAACACGTATCGATATTTTCGATAAAGCCTACTCGCGTTTCCGAGAGGATTCTCTTGTTACGAAGATGTCGAAGGAAACCGGGGCTTTCGTTTTACCTCCGGACGCGGAACCCATGTTCTCTCTATATCATGATCTGTACATACGTACAGGAGGTTTTTTCACGCCACTTGTTGGAAAACTTTTGTCTGATGCCGGCTATGACGCGCAATATTCTCTCCAGCAAAAAAACAAATTAGCTATACCTCCGGCCTGGGATGACGCTCTGGATTATAAGTACCCAAATCTCTTGGTAAAGAAGCCGGTTCTTATGGATTTTGGTGCAGCGGGGAAGGGCTATCTCATCGATCTGGTCGCAGAAGTCTTGGAAGTAGAAGGTATTAATGGATATTGTATAGATGCTGGCGGCGATATTCTCCATAAAGATGATAAGCCGATTCGTGTTGGGCTTGAACATCCAGACAATAAAGATCAGGTCATCGGAGTTTATTCGCTCCAAGGCAAAGCCCTTTGTGGATCGGCTGGCAATCGCCGTAAATGGGCCGACTTCACGCATATCATGAATCCAAAGACGCTTTCGTCTCCGAAGAATATTATTGCTGTTTGGGTCGCGGCTGACAGAGCCATCATTGCTGACGCGCTGACCACATGTTTATTTTTTGTTCCAGCTGGCACACTCGCCGGCGCTTATGATTTCGAACATTTGTTGGTACGTAGCGACCATTCAATAGAGAAGTCTGATGGCTTTTCCGCGGAAGTTTTCGTTTCTTAATATATTGTTCTATAATCAACCTATGAATAAAAAAATGATCCTACTGGCCGTAGCTATAGGAGTTATCATAGGTGTTGGTATATTTGTTTTTCTCAGGCAAACATATGTATCTCCGGAACAACAACTACTAACCACTCAACAGTTACCAAATCCACAACAAAATACAGCTACATCAGCAGGAGGCTTCAATTATGACGAGATAATAAAAGCCAGAATCAGTTCAAAAGGTGGTGTATTACAAAATGCCGACGGATCAGTGATAGTGACGATACCACCGCTTTCGAAAGACATTGATTTTACTATTAGTTTCAAGAGGAGTGATTATAAAGTCTCATCCGGTACAGCGTCTCCAGTGACTATAAAGATATATCCGGACGTGGATTTGATGGCAATAGGAGTCTCTAGCGCCAGTTCACCAATTCCGATAGAGATAAAAGCAAAATATGACAAACAATATAATTTGATGGTCCCTTATCTGATTCATGGGAAGGGTAGATTGAGCGCCGTTGATCTTGGCAGCATCGACAGAAAAAATAATTCTTTCACGATGCAGACATTTCATGGAGGGGATTACTCTTGGATCTACGTGAATTAATCCGGCCTTCTGGTCTTCTTGCTTTTAACTAGTTTCTGTGTTATACAGTTATCATTAATATAATCAAATAATATAAAATCTTTATGGGAGAATATAAACAACAGGGTGGTGGTTCTAGTTTCGGAGGCAATAGTAACAGATCAAGATTTGGTAGGCCAGGCGACAGAGAATTCCGAAAGACTCAGATGTTCAATGCAACATGTGCCGAATGTGGCAAGCCTTGCGAAGTTCCTTTTCGTCCAAACGGCGAGAAGCCGGTGTATTGTAACTACTGTTTTGGTAAGAACAAAGCCAATGCTGGTTATCCTCCGGTAGCAGCTAAGCCTCAGTTTGGCTCAGCAAAGCCATTTAATAATGGACCAAGATTCGATAACACCCCGAAGGTCGACAATGCTCAAATGAATGAATTGAAAAGGCAGTTGGAATTGGTAAATTCTAAACTAGATAGATTGACGGATATGCTGAAGAAGGGTTCTGAGCCTATGGTGGAAAAGAAAGTTGGTGTCATCGTTGCCAGCGCGGCC
>CAIKDL010000121.1 GCA_903826185.1 uncultured bacterium
ACCAGCGGCCGTCGTAAACACCGTCACCCCCGTCATCCCACTAAACGTACCACTTTGGTTGAAGCTGCCACCAACTGTAAGTGTAGTAGCACCTAACGTTATTTGACCACCAGAGTTGTTGGTAAGACCCCCAGGAATAGACATACTCGTCAGAGACGAAGCGGTAATAGTGCCGTTATTCGTAAGCGATGTACCACTTCCAAGAGACAAGCCGGTACCATTATGGATTATCGTACCGTTGTTGATAAATGGTTCGCCACCACCATTCATATTAGCCATCGACCATGAACCTCCAGCCGGAACTATCATAGTACCGTTGTTTGTGAAAGTATAACCACCACTGAAATACCACGTCGATGATGTATCAACAGTCACAGTACACCCAGAAGATATACTGAAACTACCCCAACTACCACCAGGTAAGTATGTGTTATTACTCACCAACCCAGGAAAAGTTCCCGTACAGGACACCCAGGAACTACTATAGTTATAGTTGCCGGCGAGTACCACTTTCGTAGTAGGATTTATGTTCAATGTACCACTCTGAGTCAGACCGAGCACGCTCATTGACACTCCGGAGGTATAATTAATCGTGCCATTATTTGCGATACTAACATACGGAGCGAAAGACCAACCTAAACCATTGTTAGTTATGGTTCCGTTGTTAACCAAAGATGAGGCATATGGATTGTTGTAGAAACTCCACGTCTTACCAGCTGGTACAGTCATAGTACCGTTATTTGTGAGAGTGCCGCCATAACTCATGCTCCAAGTGACATCGGCATTCAACGTCACCGAACATCCGCTTCCTATGGCCTCAGTAGCATTATATGCACCCGTTTGAATAGCAAAAATTCCACTAAATGGAACTGAACACGAAAATGTTTGACCACTACTATTAAAAATGATCGATCCTGTATTTGTCCCGCCAGTCAAAGAAAAATTTCCCGACATAGTTGTGAAAGTGGATGTCGATACTGAAGTGAATGTTCCACCAGCTTGAGAGAAGCTGCCGGTCATGGTTATAGGAATACCAGAATTTTGAGTGATGGCCTGGGTATAGCCGGAAGTGATACTTATGCCAAGCACACTGAACGCCACGTCTATCTTGGCATTTGTATTGCCGTTGTTGGCAACGCCGCCGTCGAATACAGCAACATCGGATGTGCCCGGCACGCTGGCTCCACTGGCACCACCGGAAACTGTAGACCAGCTCGAGGTCAGGTTCGTACTAGCATTTGCCGCTCCAACCCAAAATCTATTTGCTGCAAAAGCTTTTGTTGAAAAAATCACAAAGGAGAGAGAAACAAGAGCAGAAGTTATCAGAATTTTTTTGTAAGATTTCATTTCTATTGAAAATCGAGGGCGCTTTTATTTATACTCAATTTACTCCTTTCGAACTTTGCACAGCTTCAAGGAGCTTGTTCTCGATGAAGCGTCCGTTGTCATTGACTTCCTGCCAAGCCTGGATCTTACTCGAACTATTGACACCATTGAAGATGAACCCGCTGATGAAATATAAGATGATAGCCAAAATGGCTATATATATGATGATTTCTATGAGAGTAAAGCCGCCAGTTTGTGAGATTTGAGCTTTGAACACGCTTAGTATTATAGCAGTTCTTGGGGCTGATTTATAGGCAAAATATGGGGCGGCGTGGGGATAAAAAGTTATGGGCGAAATTAGTATTGACAGGATTGTGGTTTTTGATAATATAGAGATACAAATGGCCTTCGGGGCCCGCCCCTTCACTGGGGAGAAAGAGAAGAGCCGTCAGAGTAAATCTTTGACGGCTCTTCTTATCTTTAAGAAAGTCTTACCGCTGACTACCCCTATCTTATTGATCAGTCTTTTCGTATCGATAAGTCTGATCTGAGAGATTATAGCAAATGCTATTTGGTCATCTACTAGACCAATATTCATGTAGAATTTATGATTCTTATGCGCTGTCGTCAATGGAACTACTAAACATATTATGTCTGTTGAAACCTCTAATTATTAAAACCGGGCGTTCACCGACAAACCCAGAACCATCTTCTTCAAATCCGATGTTAGTACCCAAGGAACACCACCATATCTCTTGCTGACTATAATATTTATTAACTCCATTTTGGTGAATGCTTTTCTTGTGAAGATTCCAACTATCAAAATTCTTGACGTAAATATTTTCCATGCGACCATCATAAACCATCGAGATAAAATTCCACTGAAAAAGTTATGAAGGGATGATGAAAAAATGCCGAGGAAAAATTTGCCGCGAGAAATTTATTTCCTACATCACATCCCCGTCGGTCTCGCTAAACGCCAGTTAGTTAAGATCGTTGTCAGACTAACAGAGTCCGGTACATTGCGAGCGCTCGTCCAAGTGACAGTGCTGGTGACCATGGCCATGGAGGCGCTGGTGAATGGCGCGCTCGCCGGATTCAAAGTGATAGTCAATGAACGATGAAACTTGACATCAACAGTATCAGAGGCGGTTCCAGAAAAAACCCAACCGTAACCTCCGGCGCCAGATGCAAGTCCACAAGGACCAGGAACGCAAGAACTAAATGGAGTAGCGAAAGCAGTCGCATCTGTCGTTGAGGCGTTTGTCGCCGAGTCGCGAATGGAAGTCACCGCTTCTATTCCCTCTCGCGCGATCTGAACTGCTTCGGCTTTGTCTAAGTCGACGCGCGTGGAAGTATTAGCATCGATGATCAGATTACCAGCGACGATAGATCCGATGGCGAAGATGGAGATCGCTAGGACCAATTCTAGTAGGCTAAAACCGTCTAAGCTTTTTTGCGCGAAATTTTTTGTGCGGGAATTTTTTGCCATTTTAATTTTCCACAACGGATCCCAAGCTGTCGACGGTGACGGTCCTGGTCAATCCATTCCAAGAGATAGTGGTTGTGCCGGTCACTGACGGAGTACCGGTATGCTTAGCAAAATTTATCTCCGCAGCCGATCCTGGGAATGTGATGGTGGTGTTACTCAGTACCTGGTAAGTCTCATCGTACGGAGTATTGTGCGTTGAACAAGCTGGTCCGGACGCACCTTGGTATAAGACAAATGATGTCGTGAAGCCGCTTGTAATATTGACACAAACCCCGAACTGAGAATCGTTCTTCTGGGCGACTGCCTGGCTGCGTGCACGTGTAAGAGAATCACCGATTTGGCCTTGTATACCATTTATGGTTTGGCCGTTATAGAATTGCAAGCCAAGCGGTGCGGAAACTATGGATATAAGCGCGATGATGGCCACGACCATTATCATTTCTAGGATTGTGAAGCCTTTTTGAGTGCCTTTGCTCATTATTATAAAATAATAGCATATTGTGGTTTTTTTTGCGGGTGCAAGTCGCCAGTGTGGGCCCGACGCCGGTTTTACGGATAGAAATGATAGGTGCGAGGCACATACACTTTGGGTATATCGTAACTTTGACCGGATTCCGGTCAAAGTACCAACTATGCCAAACAGGTATGTACTTTAGGTATATTGGTACTTCGACGGCTTTTACGTCCGAATTTTGCAAAAATGGACGGAAATCCAGTCGAAAGGCCGACCCCACCCAGGAGGTGTGTCGCCCCTCCCAACCAAAAAACTAACTCAAACTTCCCGTCAACTTATAGATCGGCAATATGATAGCCAAAGCCAAAGTAGCCACAGCCACGCCGATGATGACCAGCAAGACTGGCTCGATAACTACCGGTAAACGCTTGGTTTTGATATTAATCTCCTTGGTATAATAATCAGCCAAATTAGCGAAAGATTCCTGCATGGAACCAGAGTTCTCACCCACTGACAAAAGGTTGACGAAGTTCGGCGGATACAACGAAGGATACATCTTCACGGTCTCCGTCACGGAAACACCATTCATGAGCCTGGTCCTCATATCGGTCAAAGCTTTCTTATAATAAAGATTACCGGTACCAACGAAAGCGATCTCCAGAGACTCATCAACGGTCAGACCGGATTTCAAAAGCGTCGCCATGAGCTGACTGAAAAGAGCCAACTGATAATCGCGAATCATATCGCCGGCAAAAAATACATGGATGGAAGTCCTATCGATTATCATTTTCACGGCTTTTGTGTGCATCAGCACCTGGAAAATAACAAACACCAGCACCAAGCCGACTATCACCATTATCCAATTCAACTGCAAAAAAACTGACGCATCCAAAATGAACTGCGTTATCCACGGCAACTTCACGTGAAGGCTCAAGAACATTGGCACAAGCTTCGGCAAAATAAAGATCGCCAAACCACCACCCAAGAAAACCGTGGCACCGACGACCAATTTAGGATACAAAGTCACGGAGCTGATCTCCTTGCGCAAGTTACTATCGCGACTTAGCCAATCAGCCAAGAAATCCAAGTTCTCTGGCAATGAACCGGAAAGCTCTCCAGCGCGCACCAAGCTGGTGACGACCGTACCGAAACGACTACTGCTATTAGACATGGCCGTGAAGAGAGACACTCCTTTGGCCAGGTGGCTACTGATCTCCGTCAATGTCGTACGCAAACCCTTTGAGCGAGCTTGGTTTGCCAAAGACAAGATGGCTTCATCGATAGAGACCCCACCGCGCAAAAGCACAGACAAGTTCTTGGCGAATTCAACCTGGTCCTCCAGTTGTAATGTGGTCTTAAAAGTCATGAAAATGATCCGGCGCGCCTCGTATCTAATTCGTCAATCCGAGGATCTCTTCGAAAGTGGTCTGCCCCCTGAAGACCAAACCTACGCCATTGTAGAATATGGGTATCATACCATTTTCCGCGGCTTTTGCCTCTATAGCTGAAGCTGAAGATTTCTTGATGATAAGATCTCGAATATCGTCGTCGATCGACATGACTTCGAAAATACCCATACGACCAAGATAACCTGTATGATTGCAATTTTTGCAACCAGTTCCCTTGTAGAGCTTCAGATCTTCTATGCGTTGTCCTGGGAAATGTTTAGTCATCAGGTTTTTGAATTCTGACGTATCCTTGATGCGCTTGATCTCCGAAAGATTCTCTGGATGTGGCGGATACAGGATCTTGCAATAAGAGCAGATCTTGCGAACCAATCTTTGTGAGATGACGACGCTAACGGAAGAAGCTACCAAGAACGGTTCGACACCCATATCAGTTAAACGAGGAAAGATCGTGGCGGCGTCGTTGGAGTGCATAGTTGAAAGCAACATGTGACCGGTCATGGCCGCATTCACAGCGATCGAAGCGGTCTCATTGTCACGGATCTCACCGACCATGATCACGTCTGGGTCTTGACGAACGATCTCACGCAAACCATTGGCGAAGGTAATATTCTTCTTAGCATTCACTTGGATCTGCTGGACCTTGGTGACGCTATATTCAACTGGATCTTCGATGGTAACGATATTGATCGGCATTTGATTCAAAACAAGCATGAGAGAATACAAAGTCGTGGTCTTTCCAGCACCAGTCGGACCGACCACGATGATCATACCGTAAGGCTTATCTATGGCGGTCTTGACCTTTTCCATATCCTCATCGAGTAAGCCCAAATCTTCCAGGGTCATCTTCCTAGATTTTTCCGAAAGAATACGCATAACCACGTTCTCTCCGTGTGTGATCGGCAAGATTGAAACGCGCACATCGAACTTAATCTTGTCTTTAGCATAATCGAAACGCCCGTCTTGCGTGGCATCTTGTTCGTCAGTACGCAGATGCGACATGATCTTTATTCTGGAAACTACAGCACGATGCATGTCCATGGGATATTTTGAGACTTCATAGAGTGTTCCGTCTATACGGAAACGCACGGACACGAATCCGTCAGCTGCAGGTTCGAGGTGAATATCAGAAGCACCATTCTCATATGAATAATCCAAAAGCCTATCGACCAGAGTCACCGGACTGGTTTCATTCTTGTTCACTTCGTAATCCTCTATCAAATCCTTGACGGTCTTATATATATTGTCTTTGTAGTTCTTGAAGGCCTCACGCATACCAAAAGGTGTGGCGTAATAAACCGTCACTTTGCCTTTAGCCACCTTGGTAAGAGAATCTATAAACTCGATATTGCTCGGGTCAGTGATAGCTAGACTTATGTCATCGACTTCTTTGTTAAAAACGACCGCACCTTGAGAGCGCGCCACCAATTCTGGAAGGACTTCGAAAGCTTCATTGCCGACTCCCTGTTCATTGATATCGACGAAAGGCACACCGTATTCCCTAGCGATCAATTCACCCAAGTCGTGATCTTTCATCTCACCGCGTTCAACCAGAGAAATCTCGACCGGCTGATTGAGCTTGTCGGCATCATCTGTGGCCGCATTGAAGCGAAGCTCATCTATATGACCTTTTGAAACAAGTAATTCCTTTAACTTTTCGCGATCATATGATAATGACATGAATTATTTACCTAGAGGCGCCGATCGGTCCATCGTTACTGGTACCGGAAGTGATGTTCTCCGTGAGAGGTGCACAGACTATGATTCGATTGTTATTGGAAGATAGTTTGGCAATATAATACCCAGTTCTGACATCGGTAGATGTTGCTGATGGGTCTGTTGGTATAGAAGTTACGTAAGACACGCCGCTTGATGTTGTCGTGGCAAGATAGTAACCTAGGTTCGAATAGCCGGTACAGTTCGTTGCGCTTGACTTGCAGATCTCACTAGTAGGCGTATTGGCTTTGACTAGAGCACAAGTGGTAGATGCTGAGACATAAGAATCACTGTCCGATACTATGCTTGCTGGAAGGCTCCCATTGTTATCTATGACGTATTGGTAAACAGCACTCAATATGGTGCCAACGTCTGCTCTTCTTTGGGCATTTCTAGCATCTCCCAACTGTTTGGCAGGGTTGATGGCAACGATAACGATACCAGCCAAGATAGAGATAATGGCCACGACAAGCAAGATTTCCAATAGTGTGAAACCTCTTGTGTCGGCGTTAGCACGCATTTTTGTAATCATGGATATGAAATTAAAGATCTATATTAATAAAACTAAATTTGTACTTTCGTACTTGTTATTAGGTGACCAAATTATAACACATAGGCTGGATAATATCGCACGTAATGTGTGGAAAACTAATGGGCGGCCCCTTTCATTATGCCAGCATTTCAAGAATAACCTTCTTTGTATCTTCCGGATCCTTTACAGGTATGCAGTCTATGCCTGTAGACTTAGCCGGGTAATCGTTGCCGCCATGAAATAATGAGTCGCCGACAAAGACCATCTTCTCGAGCGGCATATGCAAAAAATCTTCCAACTTGCGTATACCATAAGCTTTGTTGACGCCTTTCATGGTGATATCTATGGAAGTAGAACCACCGATCCTGACATCGAAGCGTGGTAGTTTGGCTTTCAGTATGTCCACAATGGCCTGACGTTTAGCTCTCGTAGGATCCCAAACTTCTTTCAGGTCAAGCGGAGCGCTCTGGCCCAGAGCGGAAAAAGTTATCTGCGATCCGCGATCTTCTATGATATCGCCATAGGGTTTTTGTGGTGGTTCGAATCTCGCTAGGATGAGCGCCATGTCCAACTTCTCCATAATATTTTTCTTGTCGACTTTCGAGATGTTCTCTGCATATTGCTCATGCCAAGTCCCGCGCCAAACATAGAGCCTAGTCCCAGATGTCGGTAGTAGAAAAAGATTGGTGAATCTTTCCGCGCCGGCCGGTAACTTGCTCAATATCTGAGTCTCGAACAATGGAAACCCACCGCCGGAGATGATGGCGACTTTCTTTTTCGCCAATAGGCGCACGATTAGCGCGGCCATTTCGCTGTCCATAGGCTGCTTACTAGGCGTAATGGTGCCATCCTTATCGAAGATCACCAGTTCTTTGTTTGAATAGTTGGGCATTTTAGTTTGTACGCATATTTAGTTTCGCGGGGTTTTTCGTGTCGAGTTTTTATGTCCTCAATTTATTCAGAAGGTCATCGAGACCGATCGTAGCCACGCCAATGACACTATCCGCCGCACCATAATATATGTAAGCCGTACCATTGCGGACAATCAAACTGCACGGAAAAACCACGTTCGGCACCAAACCATTGCGTTCATAACTTTCTTCTGGCTCAAATACCGGCACAGCTGTTCGAGCTTTTACTATCGTAGGGTCTTCAAGATCGAGCAATATCGCGCCAACGCGATATTTCTTACTCCTAGAAACGCCGTGATACAAAAGCAGCCATCCTCTTTTGGTTTTAACTGGCGGTCCGGAAATGCCGACTTTTTCACCATCCCACATTCCTGGTCTGGGGTTCAACATCTCAATACATTTATTGACTTCTTCTTTTGAAAAATCTAAAGAATTCACGAAGTCGCCGCATATGCTTTCATTGACTCTATGCAGAATCAGATATTTACCATTTATGGCTTCCGGCAAGATGGCGGCATCCTTGTTCGGGATATTTGGCGGCGTGATGACCTCCGGCATAGACCAGGCACTCCAACGTCTGTCCAAAAAGTCATGGATAGTGATGAAACTGACCGCTACTCTCGGAGTATTGCCGTCATAAGCCGTATAGGTCATATAAAGCTTATCGCCGATCACAACAATACGCGGATCTTCACAACCGTAGTTGGAATTGGCACCTTGTCTGTATTCAAATTCTGCTCGCGGAAAATATATCGGCTTATCCAAACGTTCATCTATAGTGAATCCGTCGCTAGAGACAGCATAACCAAGTGTTGAGACGTTCGATACGGTGGCGCCCCTATATATGATATGTGTCTTGTTACCAACATCGATTGCCGCTGGATTCAACGTACCGCCAGCTTCCCATAAAAATCCTGGCCTTGGAGTTATTATCGGATTGCCGATAAAGCGCTTGAAGCGCGTCTTCTTGGAACTCTCAGACTCAGTGATGGTGTCCAAAAGATTATCCAGATATATATAAGCCATGGCGCAATGAGTATCGGCTGCGCCGTAATATATCTCCAACTTATCTTTTTTAATCAAGGCTCCAGACGGAAAAACTATATTGGCGACATGACCAGCTCTTTCATAATACGTATCCGGTATCATGAACGATCCTTTGGTGCGACCAACGATGCGCCTCGGATTTACCAGATCGAGTAACATAACCTCCACACCAAAAACAGTATTCGAGCCTCCATAATCTTGAATGTGTGAATACACGACCAACCAGCCTTTATCGGTCTTGAGTGGAGGCGCGCCCAGCTCAACTTGATCGTTCTTGGCACGACGAAGATTGATCTTGTGTGAATCCAGATCGCTCGACCATTTATTCCAATATTCCTCTGACCAGATATCTTCCGGCTTGTTGAATTCTATGTAACAGATATCCGACGGCTTTCGGTCAGTGTTGACGGTCACAAGCGCCGCGAGCTTGCCATTGATCTTCTCTGGAAACAAGGCCATGGCTTTGGCATTGAATGGGGTCACGAGATGCTTCTCTTTCACAGTCTTCAAGTCTGTGCTCAAGGCAACCGCCACTTTTATATTGTCGGCCGAAAACGGATAACCGCCAAGTGCTGTATAAAATATATAGAATGTATCGCCGAGCTTGGTGATCCTCGGATCTTCGCAACCATATTTGTCGTATTCCGTACTCGGACCAAAAAAGACTTTACGCTTTTCGAAATGTGCGCCATCATCGGAAGAAGCTATAGCCACAACTGAAGTGCTCATGTGCGGCTCTTCCAGCAAGTCCGGCTCTGACATCGCTCTATATACCATGTATGTCTTCTTTTTCTCCACGATCGGACAACCATTGAAAGCGGCCAAGGCTTCCCATGGATGTTCTTCCATCGGAGAAAGTATCGGATTGTGTTCTGACCTATTGAGAGTGAACATTAGATTTTAGTAAGCATCAGATTTTTCCGTAAGCAACTATCCAATCCAAAAGCTCTTTGAGCGGTGTCTTGGCCACACAAATATACTTATCTCCACCACCATAATAAACCACCAGATCATCACCTATTATAAGGGCTCCAGAGGCGTATATAACTCCTGGTTTCCAGTCATTTTCATAAGGCATATCCGGTTCTAAGATCGGCTCATGCGAACGATAGAGCACGCGCGTAGGATCTTTGGCATCCAAAACCATGGCTCCAAGCTTGTATTTATTGGGGTCAGCCTTATCCATGGCATGATAAAGAAGCAACCAACCAATGTCGGTCTTGATCGGTGGTGGCCCAGCTCCACGAACCCAGTTGTCCCAATATTCCGGTCTGCCACCAGATGGAGGTGTGCTCTTGATGTGACCAGAGTCGTCTGAATACATCTCATCCAAATAATCTATTTTGACTTTGGGAGATACGCTGTGCAAAACAGCGATCTTGCCATTTATCTTTTC
>CAIKDL010000122.1 GCA_903826185.1 uncultured bacterium
ATGCGTGCCAAAGCTGGTGCAGAATATGATGCGGCTATCATTCAATACCAAAATAGTCTCAATGAATTCAAAAACTTAACTCGTTCGAGTGCTACATCATCTCTAGACACCGCGCTTGCCAACACTTACACAACCATCACCATGATTGCTAAGGCGGTGGCTGATACACAAAATACCATCACAACCATAACAAGCACTCAGCCTGATTATCAGACCAGGGGCGCAGCCGCTGCGACGACAAATATAAATTCTTGGGCGAATCAGGCCAACTCCGATCTATCCAGCCTTTCTTCAGCTCAAAATTCCATCCAGAGCGCCAAAAATTCTTACACAACTCTCATAACTGGAGCAGATGCATATGACATACAATCGGCAAAGATAAGTTTGCAACAACAAGAAAAGACTTATTCGAATTATTTTATCCGCGCACCATACAATGGAATCATCGGGCGCATACCAGTGAGCATATACAATCAGGCTGGTAATGGAACAGTCATGGCTACTATAGTTGGTACACAGATGACCGCTTCGATATCACTCGATGAGATCAGTGCTGCAAAAATCCAGGTTGGCCAACCAGCAACGATCACTTTCAATGCCATCAGCGGATTGACAGCAACAGGTACAGTGAGTGTAGTAGATCAAATAGGTACAGTCACTCAAGGAGTTGTCTCCTATGGAATCAAGATAGTCATAAATACCCAAGATGATCGCATAAAGCCCGGGATGAGCATAAATACTAGCATTGTCACTTATGAAAAAGATGGTGTTCTTGTTGTGCCGACGTCAGCCATAAAGACCCAAGGTGGCACCAGCTATGTGCAAACATTCGACCAGGCCACGGTATCAGCAGCAATATCGTCGACAGCTACAGCGAGCTCAACAAGAATCAGGACTGCTTCTTCCAGTCAGATGTATTCAGGTTTCGCTTCATCAACTCGCCAGTTCAGTGTCGCACGTACATTGACCATATCTACAATCACACAACCACAACAGGCCGTTGTTGTGACAGGCGATTCCGATGATACCAACACTGAAATCGTCAGTGGCCTCACTCGTGGACAGTTTGTCGTGACTAAAACCATAACTTCTGGAACAGCGCAGACGACTACAGCACCGAGTCTTCTTTCTAGCTTAGGTGGTGGACGAGGAGGAGCGGCTGGCGGCGGAGCAGCACGAATAACCGGAGGAGGAGCTGGCAGACCTGGCAACTAAACGATGATTGAAGTTAAAAACATCACAAAGACATATGTGAATGGAGACAATGAAACACATGCTTTGCGTGGTGTCTCTTTCACTATAGACGACGGTGAATTCGTCGCCATCATGGGTCCATCGGGATCTGGTAAGTCAACGCTCATGCATATCCTTGGAGCATTGGATACGCCGACGTCTGGTACGTATCACCTAGACAAACATGACGTATCTACCCTATCGGATGACGAATTGGCCGATATCAGACGCAACCGCATCGGGTTCGTCTTCCAATCTTTCAATCTACTTCCACGCGCGACCGCGCTACGCAATGTCATGCTACCTCTCATTTATGCTGAAGTACCGGAAAAAGAGCGTATCAAACACGCCAAAGCTGCGCTTGCCAATGCCGGCTTAGACGAAGACAGATACAACCACATGTCGAATCAGCTTTCTGGCGGACAAATCCAGCGCGTGGCCATCGCCAGGGCCTTAGTCAATAACCCGGCGCTCATATTGGCCGACGAACCAACCGGAAACTTAGACTCACATACTGGTGATATTGTGCTCGGAACATTCCAGCGCTTGAACAAGGAATATAAGCGCACGATCATCCTTATAACCCATGAACGTGAAGTGGCTGAACACGCCGACCGTATCATTTACATAAAAGACGGTGTGATAGTTGAGGATGGAAACAGCCACGACAAGAGAATCATCAGTCACGCCAAAAGAAAAGAGTAATGCTAAACAAATACCAGGTAACAAAAACATGACTACACGCGATATATTACACGAAACATTCTCCGCTTTGACCGCCAACAAGGTGCGCACGTCTCTTACCATGCTCGGTATCATCATTGGCATCAGCTCAGTGATTATCATGGTAGCTATCGGCCAAGGAGCTCAAGGATCCATACAAGCCAATATCCAATCGCTCGGATCCAACCTAATAGAAATATTCCCTGGCGCGCAAAGATCTTTCGGATATGGCGCTTCTGGCGGTCGTGGTAACGCCCAAACACTGACTCCAGATGATGCTACAGCCATTTCTACACAAGTAGCTAACATTGCGGACGTATCACCTGAAGTCTCTGGGCGCTACCAGGTCACCGCCAAAGGCACAAATACCAACACCTCCGTTACCGGAGTCACCGCGGCATATGCCAGCGTCCATAATGTCCAAGTTAATGACGGCAATTTTATAACCGACGCTGATAGTAAAAATCTGTCACGTGTAGCTGTCATAGGTCCGACCACTGCAAGTGACTTGTTCGCTACCGGAACCGAACCGGTCGGTCAGACCATTACCATAAAAGGTATGCCATTCAAGGTTGTCGGTGTAACGGTATCCAAGGGTTCGAGCGGTTTCAATAACCAAGATGATGCGATTTATGTGCCATTACAAGATGCCCAGCTGTTTCTCCTAGGCAAAACCACTTACCTTTCAACCCTTAGTATATCGGCCGTTTCGCCAGATGTTATGACTCAAGTCCAAGCAGATATCACCAGCTTACTGCTCCAAAGACACAATATCAGCGATCCAACCGCTGCTGACTTCAATGTCTTGAATCAGGCTTCCATAGTTTCGGCGGCATCAAGTGTGACCGGAACATTTACCATACTTCTCGCAGCTGTCGCCGGCATATCACTGGTTGTCGGTGGTATTGGAATCATGAACATGATGCTAACCACGGTCACCGAACGCACCCGCGAAATCGGTCTGCGCAAAGCCATCGGCGCCAAGCGTCATGATATCAATGTCCAATTCATCACCGAAGCCGTGGCTCTCACTGTCATTGGTGGAGCTATCGGAGTCCTGCTCGGCTGGGGCGCTTCGTACACAGTCACCGCGCTTGGAATCCTACAAGCATCCATTTCAATGTCTTCTGTCTTGCTGGCTTTCGGAGTTTCTGCAGCCATAGGAATAGTCTTCGGTTATTATCCAGCACGAAGAGCATCAAGGTTGAATCCGATAGAGGCGCTGCGTTACGAATAGAACTTTGGGGTATGATATAATTTCCGTCATGGATATAAACCAGAACGAGGAAACCTACAACAAGATTGCTCAGAATTATTTCCAAGATCACAAGGATGACACTTGGGACGATGACTTTCTTGAAGACTTTTTGAAAAGACTAAGGCCTAGGTCAAATGTGTTGGATTTGGGCTGCGGACCAGGGATCGAATCGGAAAAAATATCTCGCCAAGGCATGAAAGTTTTCGGACTCGACATATCCGAAGAGTTATTGAAAATCGCCAGAGAAAAAGTTCCCTCAGGAACTTTCTTACAAAAAAATATGTTGGGAGGTCTGCCTTATCCTGATGGCTTTTTCGACGGAATATTCGCTAAAGCATCGCTTCTCCATGTTCCCAAGGATAAAATCGACGATGTTATGGGAGAAATAAAAAGAGCCGTTAAAAATGGCGGTATCATACACATTGCAGTGAAAAAAGGCGACGGAGAACAAGAAATAACAGAGAATGATTATGGGTATGAATATAAAAGGTCCTTCTCTTTTTGGCAGCCAGAGGAGCTTGAGACCATCTTCAAAACAAATCACTTGAATATTTTGAATGAAAAGCCTTGGCAAAATCCAGGAAAGAAAACCATTTGGTTGAAATATATCTTACAAAAGTAGCGGTAGCAGAAGTGGCGGATCAGAGCCCTCTTTTTATTATCTCAACTATAGCGGCAAGCTCCGACTCAGGAGTCTTCTCTCTACTTCCTGGACGATACAAGAACTTCCTAGGATCATACTCTAGAATACCTGTATCACCTTCTTTACGTGGAACAATGTGAAGATGAAAATGCGGCACCGCTTGACCAGCAATCTCGCCATCATTCCAAGCAAAGTTAAATCCTTGAGCGCCCACTACTTTTTTGAGAGCCGCCACAAGCCTCATCCTCAAATCTTCAATGGCCGCCTTTTCTTCTTTTGTAAGATCGCTGTAGCAAGCAACACACCTTTTCGGTACAACAAGGATATGCCCTGGAACTATAGGAATATTAGTCGGAAAAGACCAGGCCAGATCATTACTAATGATCTCACGATCCTTGATCTCTGGAAGTTCGCAATAAACGCATTTCATGTAATTAAAAGCTGCCCAAGAAATCACTATACCTCTATCCTTCTGAACAGCCAAGCACCAATACCAACTAGTGCCACAGAAACTGCTGTGACTATAAGAGCATCTGTAGACAAAGGAAGTTGGCCGAGACCGGTCAATGTCGCGCGCAAGCCGTCTATTCCGTAACAAAGAGGATTGAACAATGCAATCTTACCTAACACTCCAGACAGCGGAAACAGTGCGCCAGACAAGAAGAATGTCGGCATAACCACGAAGTTCATAATGAGTTGGAAACCTTGCATATCTTCCAGCAACGAAGCGATGCCTGTACCAAGTGCCGTGAAAATCACAGCAATGCCAAGCATGAACAATAAGGCGGCTGGAATATTGATAAGCAAAGGATGGAAGCCGATGAAAGACGCGATGATAAGCACCACGACCCCTTGGATAAGGGCAACTGTCGCGCCACCAAGCGTCCTACCGATCATGATAGAGGTGCGCGAGACCGGTGCCACCAAAGTCTCTTTCAGGAAACCGAACTGGCGATCCCAGATTATCTCGATACCAGAGAAAACGGCCGTGAACAATATACCCATAGCAATGACGCCTGGTGCCAAAAACTGTATATAATTACCCCCACCAGCCGCCGCATAAACCGGACCGAAGCCAAAACCTAGCGCGACCAAGAATAAGATGGGCTGACCAAGCGATCCAACCATTCGCGAGCGCGACCTCAAATAGCGCTTGAGTTGACGCAACCAAAGTATGTATATCGTGTAAAATGTTTGTGAATTTGGCATTTGTTTGATTGATTGGAAAAAGAAAAATTGATCGGTAAACATCGCATCACCTACGACCGCCCCGCCAAGCGCCTCTCATCTGCCTCAAATGGTCGACTGCCCCAGCCTCATCGGCACGAATATTATGGCCAGTAAGCTTGATAAACGCCTCTTCGAGCGACTGTGTACCAGCTGCAGCTATGATGTTGGTGGCAGTATCGTTGGCGATCATTTTTCCATGGTCTATAATGGCCACCTTATCGGCAATACGCTCGACTTCGTCCATATAATGCGTCGTAAAAAATACCGTCAAACCACGTTCTTTGTTTAGCTTCTTTATGTATTCCCAGATGTGGTTACGAGTCTGCGGATCTAGCCCAACCGTTGGCTCATCTAGGAATAAAATAGCTGGCGTATGCAAAAGGCCACGAGCGATCTCCAAGCGACGTTTCATGCCGCCGGAAAACTTTTTGACCAAATCGTCTTTACGATCCCACAGCTCCACGAACTCTAACATTTCCTTTATGCGTCCAGCCGTTTCGCTTCGTGGCACGCCGTAGAGACCGGCATGAAAAAACATATTCTCATAAGCCGTAAGCTCATCATCGAGACTCGGATCTTGGAAGACAATACCAAATGACTTGCGAACCTCATTGGCGTTTTTTGTTGGGTCAAAACCATTCACAGAAATAGAACCACTCGTGGGCGCCACAAGTGTAGTCAACATTTTAATCGTTGTGGTCTTCCCCGCGCCATTCGGCCCAAGAAAAGCAAAAGTGCTTCCAGCCGCCACATCAAAAGATATGTTATCTACAGCGACTAGAGCGTGGTTGAACTTCTTCGTGAGGTTTTTGACGGAAATAGCGGCACCACCTTTTGCGGTAGCTTTGGTGTCAGTATTTGGATTCATGTAAGTATATACTACCAGAAAAGCTGTTTTGGTGCCTGAAAAGCTCGATAATCAAGGCCTCAGTTATTTCCTACCAGCTCTCATAGCATTGGCTATAGGGATGAAATCGGTCAGGAAATTATACGTGGCGGCACCAACCGGTCCGAGGATGCTTGCTCCAGGAACTATCAGACCAAACCATGGTATGCCGATGGTAACCCAGATAAGACCGAATCCATTGGTAATACCCCATATCCAGAAATTGGCTTTCATGACTTTTTTGGTCTTCTGGGCAATAGCCATAGCTTCAGGTAAACGATCTAGGTTGTCTTTCATGATTGTCACATCGGAGGCCTCAATCGAAGCATCGGCGCCAATGCCGCCCATGGCTATCGATATATCAGCGAGCGCTAGTGAGGCGGCGTCATTGATACCATCGCCTATATAAGCCACGGAGCTTGTCGTGGAACTATTCTCTTTCTCGAACTTTCGTACAAAATCGACTTTTCCTTCAGGTGTCAGCCCGGTATGATAATGGCGTAGGTTCAACTCATGAGCTATACGAGAAGCTGCTTGCTGATTGTCCCCGGTCAGCATATGCCACTCTTTCACGCCGAGCCTCTTAGTCTCTGCTATTATCTCCGCGACTCGCGGACGCAACTCATCCACATAAGATAGCAGACCAACGACTTCGCCATTTATGGAAAGACAAACAATTCCCCTACCAGCATCTTTTTCGGTTTGGATATCTTTTTTGACCACGGACGAAATACGCGAACCACGGGCCTCCATAAATGACGGCCGACCCATTAACATAGCTTCACCGTCATGACTAAATGAAATCCCCTGTCCTGGTATCTCTTCAAGCTCGTCTGGTAAGTGTGGATTGATTTTGTACTCCGCGGCATATTCCATAATGGCTCTGGATATAGCGTGTTTAGATTCGGCAGCACCACCAACGAAACGCTTGGCAAGCTCATCACGAGTCCAAAGACCATACATTTTCACGTCGGTAACTTTCGGTCGACCCTTGGTCAATGTGCCTGTTTTGTCGGTCAGAACATACTTGACCTTGGAAAGCTGTTCGAAGGCACTAGAGCCCTTCACGATCACACCGCGTCTAGCCGCATACGCTATAGCCGCTGTGTAAGAAAGAGGCACGGCCACGGCGATATCATCAGCGCACACAACCAGAAGCACAGACAATATTATCTTCGGAGGCAAACCGCAGACATACATCACAATCGATGCAACTAAAGATATGAGGATATACCACTGAGTGAATTTGTCGGCAGCTAATTCGGCTTTATTCTTATCTCTACTAGCTTCTTCTACCAATGCCACCATCCGCGAAAGAGTCGTATCTGCTCCAACTTTTTCCGTCTTCACAATGAGCGAACCGGATTCATTCATTGTCGAGGTGAAGACTCTGTCACCATTCTTCTTTGGCACAAGCTCGCTCTCACCAGTCAATGTCGATTCATCAACCTCTGCAATACCAGACATGACGATGCCGTCCACTGGTATGCGATCTCCTGATTCCACAATAACCAAATCACCCGGTTTAACATCTCGTATATGAATCTCTTTTATTCCGTCGTCTACCCTTATGCGCACGGATTCAACGTGATATTTCATCAAGCTCTCGATGGTCTTTTTGGCGCGAGCTTGAGTGATATGATCGAATATCCTAGCGAAAGCCAACATCAAAGTAATGAAAGCCGCCGACTTCCATTCCTGTGCAAACAAAGAAAAAGCCAGAGCGAGTGCAGCCAGCAGGTCCACAGATATATGCTTGGCGACAAGTGCTTTGACCGCACTAATAGCCACTGGAATCATCCCCAGGAATGCCAACGCCGCCATTGCCAAGGTGATCCAAGAAATCTGCGAAAATAATCCAGCAATAAGCAAAGATCCAGTCAGAACTATAAGCGCGCTATCAAAGACGAGGAAGAACCTCTCTTCAAATAGAGCCAATGTCGGTAAGTGTTTTGATAAACTTGAATCGCTTTTGAACATTTATGTCAATTTTGTTATATCTCTCGGAAAGAACAGTTGCAGGGTCCATTCGAACATGATACGGATACGCTTTTTCCACGAAGCAAATTTGGAAAGATAAGTCGTGCGCCACAACCACCAAGCGAAGCGGCCTTTGATGACGTGCGGATTGCCAGCACGAGAATATAGCGCACCGACAGCGAACCATTTCCCAACAGAGACAAGGCTGCCTTTTGATCTATAAGAAAATGTCTTCAGCGGTTTCTGTTTGATAGAAGCGATAATGTTGGCAGCCACAACTCCAGCTTGACCAACGGCCACTTGTGCCAACATGGGCGATGCGCCTGCCATATCTCCGAGAGAAAAGGCTCGCTCATCTCCATTCAATCTGAAAAATTCGTCTACAAGCAATCTGCTGTTTCCAGCGATATTGGAGCTACTAACTCCTGTCAGATTATTTGCACCTATAAGATCCAGCGTAACCGGCTTCACACCCGCAGCCCAAATAATCGTAGATGTTTGAATAGTCTCCACGGTCTCTTCATCGATTCCGCCAATCATGCCACTGGTCTTGCCGACCAAGGATATGGTGTGGGGTGTAACATTGTTGACGGCATTATCAAGACGAACATCTATGCCTTGGGACTTCAAATGCGACAGAACTGACGCGCGTAATGTAGCCGGAAACTGCTGTAATAATTCCGGTCCGGAATTTATGAGTGTAACTTTCAGTTCATCGTGGTCACAAGCATGTGTCTTACAATAATAACGGTCTATAATTCCATGGATGAATTCATTGAGCTCAGCGACAGTCTCTACCCCGGTCGGCCCACCACCAACCACAACAAATGATAATAGTCTGGCACGTTCCACTGGATCCTCGCACATGATTGCTTCTTCAAAACAATCTATGACGTGAGTACGGATACGAACAGCGTCGCTCAGATCTTTGAGGGGTAACGTATATTTTTCAGCGCCAGATATACCATAGTAGTTAGTTTTGGCACCGGTAGAAATCACGAGGTAATCATACGGCAATGTGTGGCGCGATCCATTACTACTGGAGATGTGAACACGATGTTCTCCTAGATCTATGGACTGAACAGTTCCCTGACACAATTCTACGCCAGTTCCAGAAAATACTTCGCGTAGAGGTTCCGCCACACTTGTAGGACTAAGCGAACCGGTCGCCACCTCATGTAAAAGCGGAGTAAATAAGAAATAATTGGTCTTATTCACAATAGTCACGTCTATCAAGCCTTTCTTGACGTACTTGGCAAGCTTCTTCGTAACATAAGTGCCGCCGAATCCAGCGCCAAGAACGACTACGTGTGGTTTGAGCATGCTCTTATTTTATCACATCCCAGCGAAACGAACTGCTATATATAAGACCGCCACTCCCAGTAAGGTCATGGCTGTAGTCAAAAACTTCGGATGAGCATGCTGGCTTTCTGGTATGAGATCACTGGCACCGATATAAAGGAAAAATCCAGCAAACAAAGCCAAGATAATGCCAAGGCCTTGTTCTGGTACTTTGAACAAAAGTGTCGAGGCTACACCTACGACCGGTGCTACCGCGTCAGCAATGAGCCAACGTAGCGCGTGCTTGAAATCACCTTGTCCCTTCAAAATCATATTAACCGTATTGATTCCATCGGAAAAATCGTGTACTAGAACTGCTACAGCCACAATAGCACCTATCGCTGCCGAAACTTGGAAGGCCAGACCGATAGCCACACCATCCAGGAAACTATGAAAACATAAGCTGCTTGCGCCAAGGATGCCTCGGCCATATTGAGCACGACCATATGACTCGTGCGTGTGGCCGACATCGTCGTGTTCATCTGAATGATCATGGAAATGCAAAAAAATCAGACGATCGAGCAAAAGATATATGACAAAGCCAAGAGCTGTTATCGCCAGCATCGTATTGATAGAGAAATATTTACCACCAAGATCTATAGACTCTGGCATCAAATCGAAGAATGCTACCGCTATAACTGCCCCAGCGGAAAATCCGAGGATCAAGTGGAGCTTATCTTTCAGTCTGAGTGCAAAAAGGCCACCAAGCAAAGTGGCGACAAATGTGGCGAATGAGATGAGGAGGATAGTAAACATGAGAAAATAATTAATAATATTTCATGAATCTATTCATAGCGCAATGCTTCTATCGGACTCTTCTTGGAAGCTTTACTGGCCGGATAACCTCCGAAAACTAGACCGATAACAGCAGATACACTGAAGCCCAACGCTGCCCCACCCCACGGGAATATGAAAGTCCAATTCACGCCGAGACCCTTCGACAAAATAAGCGCAATCACAAACGCCAGCGATGATCCCAAGATGATACCTATAACACCGCCTAAGACAGTCAGCATTATGGCTTCTATAAGAAATTGCCACAAAATGTCACTATCGGTTGCTCCGATAGCTTTGCGTAAACCGATTTCGCGGGTACGTTCGGTAACAGCGACCAACATGATATTCATAATACCGACTCCGCCAACGAAAAGAGCGATAGATGCCACCGCCACAAGGAACCAGGTTAAAGCATTGGTTATGGTAGAAAGACGATTAGCGAGATCTTGTTGCGTCTGCACAGAAAAATCTTCTTTAGTCGGATCAGTTATGCCATGTGAATCGCGTAAAGTCATGCGGATATCATCGGCCGTCACCGTGACGGCGGCATCTGAAACCGCTTGAACGATGATACGTTGGAAATATTTTATACCTAACAGATAATTCTGTGCCGTGGAGTATGGCATGATAGCCATGCTATCGAAATTGAACAACGATCCACCACCCGAAGGTGGCAATGACCCGACGATCTTGAAGTTTCTGCCTTTTATCTTAATCTTCTGACCAACCGGGTTGGCGGGGCGGTCTCGGTGGCCAGCACGCAACTGGCGTACGACTCGGCCGTGGTCGACCGCTTGCCCAGCGGCGAGTAGCGGGCGAGGTTTCGCTGGGGGCATCTGCCCCTGGGTAGCCCCGGTGGCGGCGGAGCCGTCGAGGTCGAGGTCGAACTGCCCCCCGGCAGCGGCATAGCCACCAGATC
>CAIKDL010000123.1 GCA_903826185.1 uncultured bacterium
AATCGATAAAAAATATGATAAAAGAATGGAAAAAATACGTCGTTACTTTGGCCATAACCGTGGTCATTTTCATTACAGCCATAGGCATAAGCGTATGGATAGACGACGCACGTGTAAACAATATCCGTTCGTTACAGGATAATATGTCGCTGAATATCATATCTTCAGAAACACAATCTAGTCTGCTCAAAGATGCCAATTGCAGCGACATCTTCGGTTCCGACCTAGCTACACAACTATCCGATATGGGCGATCGTCTATCTTTCATGGAATCCACAGGCCACAACAATGATGCCGACGTCATAAAATTGAAGCAATATTACTACATCTTGGAGATCAAAGATTATATGCTGATAAATTCGGCTACAAAATGTCCTCTTAGGCCAACCACGGTACTGTATTTCTATGAACCGAATTGCTCTGATTGCGATAAACAAGGAGACGTGCTGACGTATCTGCGCCAACATTATCCAGACAATATCAGAGTCTATTCTTTCGACTACTCGTTACACGTCCCCGCGGTGATCACTTTGGCTAATATAAATAAGGTCGAGAAGCCGATGCCGTCTATAGTGGTAGGCGGAAAAGCTTATGACGGATTCCATTCCGTAGATGATATTATCGCCATCAACCCCAAGATAATATCCGATCGAACACGCATTGTATTGTCACCACATTTCGATGATGCAGCACTCTCTCTTGGTGGATTGATCGCCAAATCTACTCACTCAGCCAGTTCACCAATCATAGTAACGGCTTTTACTGGCACACCCAAAACGGCAACGACCACGGTTTGGGATAGTAAATCGGGATTCAAGGATAGTACAGAGGCTATGACTCGCCGCGCAAACGAAAATTCCAACGCCGCCAATACATTAAATTCACAAATTGTTAATCTGGATTATTTAGACAACCAGTATCGCCCATCAATAGCGACCAGTACATTAGAAAGCAATATTGCAGCTGACATCATTAAACTAATCAAAAATTATGATACCAGCACGTCTTCGATGGAAATATACGGACCGGCCATATTCAGTGCTAAGGTCAACCACTATGATCATGCCATATTACACGATGCCTACATGGACGTCATAGCAGAGTACAAGCCGCGCGGTATCGTAATATTCTTCATATATGAAGACTTCCCTTATGCAGAAGAGGCTGGCGCACCAAAGGTAGATATCGCAAAAGCTTTGCGATCCAATACGCCGAATTTCTCTTATGCTCCTATTTATATCCCACTCTCAGATTATGCGGTGTCGGTCAAAAAAGACGCTATACAGGCCTATACGTCTCAGATAAAGGCCATGGCAGCCAATGGGCTGGATATCGTGCCTTATACCACGGATTGGACCAAGAACAGATGCAAGGGGCTATTCCGAGTGCCGTCGGCATGTGAGGTGGTCTATCAGGTGCAAAAATAATGCTGGCAAAAAAGCGGCGAGTCGGAGACCAGCAACGTGTACTTTTAACATATTGTAACTTTGACCGGATTCCGGTCAAAGTACCGACCCCACACATACCCCTGTGGTCGCGCGGCCATTTGTAGCTATTTTGGGTCACCTGTGGCGGCGGTAGTAACACGTTTTGACCACATCGGTACTTCGACGGTTTTTCCATCCATTTCCACAAAATTCTGGAGCCGCCTCCCAGGCTTGAACTGGGGACCTTCGCTTTACAAAAGCGTTGCTCTACCAACTGAGCTAAGGCGGCAGACCTAAAGCGCGCTAAGAATATCACCTAAAACACACAAAAAAGCTACTTC
>CAIKDL010000124.1 GCA_903826185.1 uncultured bacterium
CTGTACCGTTACCACCGAGCGTTTCGAAGTACTTCTTCTGACGCTTCCCCACCCCCTCCAATTCATCTGTTGGGAGAGTGAGAAAGTGTTTTACACCTCCCTCCACTTTGGACCAAGCTTTTGGATCCTTTTCGAATTGGCGGGTACATTGAAGTACTTTTTCAATCCCTTTCTTTTGTTCCTCGTTTTTCAGAATGCTTACCTCCGAGTAGAGGTGATTCCAGTTTATTGCTTCTTCCGCCACACCGTTCTTGATAAAACTATCAAGATTCCAATATTGGCTGTAATTCTGGGGCGGTATGAAGAACACCGGTGTCCCCGAATTAAAAACCTCGAAGGCGGTTGTCAGTCCCGGAGACGATATGATCAACCTTGATTCCGCTATCTGCCGGAGAAAATCATTATGTTCAAAGAACTGGTAATGAATAGCCCCGTTCGGTGTCCTCCTTTTCATCTCTTCCAGAATGTCTCGGTTACCCGCACAGACAATCTCAGCAAAGTCGTGGCCTTTTGCCAGCAAATCATTGATGAGTCGCATTATTACGTAAGGGTACTCCGTATTAACCCCCACCTTTATCGAAGCCGATTCCATCCCGCCCAAATTAATGAGCAGTTTGTTCTTCTTCGGTACGCCATTAGGAACCTCTTTTATGATTGGACCGACCAGAACCGGATTCTTTATCCGGCCAGAGAATTTTTTCATTTGCTCAGCGACTCCTTCAAAGTCCTGAATGAAATAAATCTCTGAGCTGAGAATTTCTTCCGCTATCTGTTCCCACATCCAGAACAAGCTGTCTATCTGGACCATCGGTAATCCTCTTTCGGCCGCAAAACGTGCCGAGAGCGGATTCATAATGTTTACAAACAGGTCGGCCGACTTAAACAAGGCCTCGTGTGCCAATAGATCGGTGATGTTTTCCGTATCACATTCCACTATCTCATCGGCGCAAGCATGCGCGGAAAGCATCTTGCTTGTCCGGGAGACCAGAAACACAATTCGATACTTTTCAAAGAGTCTCTCGCTAATCGTTAAGAGTTTCGATATGGGCCCAAAGCAGAAAGCCTTGGCGTCGCACAGAATTGTTTTCTCTTTTTTTGTTGTCATCACTTTCTCCTTTAATAATTTTTCGACCTTTTTCCGTTTCGTCCTTTTGGACTCATCAGCGAGAGTACACACTCCCGGACAGAACCTGGGTAAATTCCCCAGGGTTTTTGATAGGTGGTTGTCTCCACTTTTTATCTTTCTCTGCGCCGCATTGACATTACTGCAGCCTTTTGCGAATTTGCGATTTTGATTCAAGTTGAAATTGTCCATGTATGGTACCAATTTCAACTTGATCTAAATCAAGAATATCGGATACTTTCCGGTGAAGATTAACCTCATGCATCCATCTTTCTCTCAACTCCTTTTTCTTTTGGATTTCAAATGATGTTTCTGCCTTACCTCGTTTGATGAACCTTACCCATTTTAGGCAAGTCTTTAGGCTGTGTGAGTCATAGCTACTGTGTGTGGCTTGAACACAACAGGCGAATGGCTGATTTGCTTCATATCCCTCCGAACCTATTGTCCAAAACTCTCCATCTTCAAGTGGAGAGAACTGCTCGCCAAGCCGGCTATCTTTCGACAAACTTTCTACCGCCCTTATTAGATCAGCGTAATGTGGCAGGCGTAAGTTTGATTTAGCTCCAGCAATCTCTATTGCTTCAAGCCAAGTCATCATTTCCGGCTCAGTGGTAAGCCATACTTCACCAGGTAGAAGACAGAGCTCGAAATTCTCAAGGCTCTCACCGTCACGGAAACTGGATTCATACTTCATCAATATACTAGACATTTAATCTCCATATCTTGTTGTTTATGAACTTTTCTGTTTCATACTTCTGGACTTATCAGCGAAAGTACA
>CAIKDL010000125.1 GCA_903826185.1 uncultured bacterium
GATTGTCCGATGGACCAAGATTTATAAAGCTGGCTTCGGAGATCAACAAGAACAAGCCGATCGTGCTCATAAAAGCCGGCCGAAGTGCACAAGGACAAAGAGCGGTCATGTCACATACCGGGTCATTGGCACCAGCAAGCGCAGTCTTCTCCGCCGCCTGTGAACAATCCGGCATAATCGCCGTAGAGTCTATACGTGAATTCTTCAACATGGCTAAGCTCTTTCAACTAGGCATAATGAAGCCGCTCCAAAGGATGATCATCCTCACCAATGCTGGCGGACCAGCTGTGGTCACAACAGACTTGATAGATTTGTCGAGATCATTATCGCTTTTAGAATTGAAAACTGAAACAAAAGATTCCCTGCGAAAAGCTTTACCACCAATGGCCGCTGTAAATAATCCGGTTGACATCATCGGTGATGCTTTGTGCACACGCTACGAATCGGCCTTGAAGATACTGATCGAAGAAAAAGACGCTGACGCCATAGTGACATTGCTCACACCTCAACTCATGACAGAAACCGAAGCTACTGCCAAGCTTTTGGCAGAATACCGGAAGAAAAAACCAATAATACCAATATTTCTTGGTGGAACTGTCATAGAAGGCGGTCTGGCTGAGCTTAGAAATAACGGCATGATTAACTTCACCTTTCCGAAAGATGCCGTAGAAGCATTGGATAATCTAGCCAGAAACGCAGACAAGATATATAGTAAGTTGGCGCAAACTTCAGTCCCTTTGCCTTCTAAAACCCCAAAAGTACAAACAGAAAAAATGCTGTCTTATAGAGACACCCTCAGTCTCTTTAGAAAATACGGACTAAAACTCCCAGGTATCCTTCTCATGGAGAAAAAAGATATCGCCGGAGTAGTCAAAAATATCGTCACTGCCACAAAAATTGCTGGTAATGACGTCGGTGCTGATCTGGGTACTGGCACCCCAATCGTCTATACCCTAAAAGCCATATCACCTGACGTTATACACAAAACAGATATGGGTGCAGTCAAACTTGGTTTGAAGACATTGGCCGACATAGAAAATGCTTGGAATGAGATAGTAAATAATGTCATAAGCAAGAAACCAGACGCAGTCTTCGAAGGCATGCTTCTAGAAAAGATGGTTGCTGGAAAAGAGATTATCATCGGCATGAAAAGAGACGCCGTCTTCGGACCAACGGTGTTATTTGGTCTCGGCGGCATATTCACCGAAGCCCTAAAAGATACTTCTCTTCGCATAGCACCGATTGACAAAAAAGATGCCCTAGAAATGATCCGCGGCATTAGAGGCATTAATATCTTATCCGGATTACGCGGAGAAAAACCCGTAAACTTCGATGGGCTTGCCGACATTATCAGTAAGATATCTAGATTGGCTATCGAAAATCCTGAGATAAAAGAGATCGACTTGAACCCAGTTATGGCAAACCAAGACGATGCTATCATCGTCGATGTTCGAGTGATGATCTAACACTAGTAGCACACTTCGCGCCGTTCCTATGCCAACAACACGCCACCGTCCACTACTATTTGCGAACCGGTCATATAGCTAGACAAATCAGAAGCGAGGAATAAAACTGCCTTGCCGATATCATCAGGTTCGCCCATGCGCTTCATTGGAATTTTTTCCATAAATTTCTTGAGTATGGCTTCGATGTCTGAACTAACAGGTTTACCGGCACCCGTACCAGGAGTAGCTATGCCACCAGGGGCCACGGCATTGACCTGAATATTGCTTGATGCCAATTCCAAAGCCAAGTTCTTTGTGAATCCCCACAGGCCGTGTTTCGAGGCATCATAAGTGGCAAGTCCTATCGAAGATGGGTGTAATGCGTCTATGGATGTAATATTGATAATCTTGCCACCTTTACCACGCTTTATCATCTCCGAAGCTGCCGCCTGTGTGCAAAGAAAGGCGCTCTTTAGGTTAACAGCGATTATCCTGTCAAAATCTGCAGACTTCAATTGCATAACTGGTATCGTCGGGTATATGCCAGCATTGTTGACTAAGATATCCACGCTTCCATATTCTTTTATAGAAGACGCTACCACGCTTTTGACGCTTTCTTCATTGGAGACATCTGTCTTGACCGCCAAGGCCTTGAAGCCGTTTTTCTTAAGAGAATCAGCTGCATCGTTAGCGGCTTTTTCATCTATATCAGCAATGACGACATTGGCACCAGCTTCGGCCAGACGATAAGAGATTCCCAAACCTATACCCATAGCCCCTCCGGTCACGATCGCGGTCTTGCCGCTCAAATCCATAACTTCTTTTAATGAAGATATATTATTCATTATTTTTATATTAATTTATAACACTGGCCAATATGGCCTCCATTTTTAAGCCAATAACTTCTTAAGATCAAAAGCGGGATCGTCGAGTTCTGTCATGTGAGCTGAGACATCAACATTCTTCTCGATCAACTTCGAGAGAGTACCCATCTCCTGTGTACGATTCAAAAGTGTGGCGCCAATAAGCTCGTTGCCAACCACTAGAAGGCGTCCGTACGAACCGAGCTCCATGGAGCCGCGCTTTATGACAGATCGATCTTTGGCTGGAGCGACATCACCGACAAAAGCGACCGTGATCCCAAATCCTTGTGTAGTATAAAAAGATACGAAGCGGAAAGCTTGGCGTTGTCCAGACATTCCCAATCCAGCGATGCGACCCTGTTCGTGAGCAGAAACCCAGTTGCCCATTATGACCCTCTCATTCAAAAGCAAATCTTTGTATTCTGCGATATCACCGGCAGTCCAAATATCTTCCGTGCCAGTTTTCATGAATTCGTCTGCCACGATACCACGATTTACTTCCACACCGGCTGATTTGACCCAATCGGTATGACCAACCGTGCCAATGCCAAATATAACAACTTCACAATCAAGTTTTTTGCCATCTTTGAGGACAACGCCTTCAACTCTGTCTCCGCCTAATATTTCAACTATTTCATTTGCATGGATGATATCCACTCCGGCCTTATTCATAGCCTTCTCGATCATGGTGCCAGATTCTTCGTCCAGAATAGGATCCCAAAAATATGGCTCACGCAGAACAACTGTAGTCTTCAGACCAGATAACTGCATGAGGTCGGCCATTTCAAATCCAATGAATCCACCGCCAACAGTTACAGCACTCTTAGCGGTCTTAATGTCTCCCATTATACCCTTGCCATCATCGAGTGAACGCAGATAATGTACACCTTTCTTATCTGCACCGGGAACCGTAGACTTGCGCGTAGCAACTCCGGTAGCAATCAGTAGTTTGTTATATGAAATAAATTCACCGTCGGTTAAACTAACTTTTTTAGCGACGGCGTCGAGACTGCCAACTGTCTTACCACCAAGAAAAGTTATATTTTTCTCTTTGTACCATTCTTCTTTTTTCAGCCAAATCTGATCGAAAGGTACTTTTCCTAAGAAAAAATAAGGTTTGGAAAGCATCACGCGAGAATAGAGTAAATATGGTTCATCGCTAACTATAGCAATAGATCCCGCAGGATCATTTTGTCTGATCGTTTCTGCTGCGGACACCCCAGCCGCTCCACCGCCGATGATTAGATATTTAAAATCCATTATCTTATTTTGGGAAAACTTGTTTGCCGTCTTTATCGAACAATAAAATGGCTTTTGTAGGACATGATTCTGCTGACATGATCAGAGTGGCATCGTCTGCTGAATCTGCCCCACTGACGATCGCCTTATTATCGCCATCGAGCTCGTAAGTCGTGCCGGAAACAGCTATGCAAGAGGCTGCACCGATGCACAAGTCGCGGTCCACAACTATCTTACCGATCTTGGAATCTGCGCGATTACGAATATATTCTTTTGTATTAGCCATTTTTTATTTAAAAATTAGTTTTAAATTACTTTCTAATTACTTGGTTATCACTATATCTTTGATACCGGAGACTTCATCATGAAGCAGACCGGCGACAAGAGTATTATACGTCATATCAGCCATTCGGCAATGTGAACAGGCACCACTTATAAAAAGCGTCACAATCCCATCTTCCACACCAACCAGGTTGACGTCACCACCATGCATGACTATATAAGGGCGTACTTTGTCGAGTATTTCCTTGATATTTTTCTCTGTGGCAGCTTTTTTATTCCGTGTCTGGGCCATAGTATTTTTCCCGATAAAATCTGATAAGCTCCTCGACTCTGAGAAGACATTCTGGATTGCCAATACCAACCTTAGTGCGCCTCTGAACGGCCACAAGGGTCCTGGCGCCTTCCAAGACCGCCTCCTCGATGTCCGCCTCGGTGACCTTGGTATTTGGATCAACGACTCTTTCGCCTTCATTGACTATCCTCGAAAGCTGGCCAGTCTTCTTGAACCAGTTATTTATGGCCACACGTAATGCTTTGTCCCCAAGAACAGAACAATGGATCTTGCGGTCCGGCAGGCCATTCAGACGGGCAATGATATCTTGTGGTGTTATTGCTAATGCTTTATCGATCTTCATACCCTTCTTTTCCGTGACCATAACTGAGAGCATAGAAGTGGCGGCGATGGCACTGGCACAGCCGAACGTCCTCCATTTGAAATCAGTGATCGTATCTTTCTTGGGATTAATGTTCAGCCAAATCCTCATAACATCGCCGCAAGCTGGAGAGCCTACAACTCCATCGGTGTCGTAGTCGGCATCTTTAGGATTTTCCCACAAAAGATTCTTCGGTGAGAAAAAATGTTTGCGCACCTTGGGCGAATACGCCCAGGATCCGCCGTCATATTTATTGACCACATCTGGTTTTATGATCTTCTTCTTTATAGATCTTTTCTCTATAGGTTTTTTGTTGGTTTTGGTTTTCATAGAAATTATTTTAAGGTGATGATTTTTTACGCAGAAAATGAGGCGTCCTGCCACCAACGAACGCCCGTGGATCTGACACAGTTTTCTTGTCATTGATAGAAAGACTGAGCGGCGATATTTTTCTCAAACGTTCGACTATCTTTGGAAAAAGCTTCAAAACATGGGTGATATCAGAGCTTTTCGTATCAGCGCCAAGTGTGAATCTAATGCTGCCATGCACAAACTCATAAGAATTATGGAGAGCCGTAAGCACATAAGACGGTTCGAGGCTTTCGGAGTTACAAGCTGAACCTGTGTTGACCATAATGCCGTGTTCGTCCAATTCCAACAGCATCGACTCTCCTTCAATGTCCAAGACAGATATATTCAAGAAATTCGGCAAACGCTTGATCGGGTGACCATTTAGAACGATTTTGTCGATGGATTTGAATATGCCTTTCTCCAATGTGTCGCGAAGTCTCTTAACATGATCTGAGTTTTTCTTTTTGTAGATTTCATTACGTCTCATGGCTTCGCCGAAGCCGACGATTGCTGGGACATTTTCTGTACCGGAACGTAAACCGCCTTGTTGGCCGCCGCCATATATAACAGGGCTTAGCTTGACCCCTCGTCGCACATACAAGCCGCCAATTCCCTTGGGACCGCGCATCTTATGCGCCGATAAAGTCATTAGGTCCACTCCAAGTTTTTCTACGTCTATGTTAGCGTATGCAGCCGCCTGACTTGCGTCGGTATGGATATATGGCAGCTTTTTGTTTCCATTATTCTCACGAAAACTTTTCACAATAGAAGCTATGGCCGAGATCGGCTGCAATGTACCGGTCTCGCTGTCAGCCATGGTCACTGAGACAATTATGGTCTTATCATTTATATTTTTTCTAACCTCCTCAGGATCAACGAGACCGTCTTTGCCGACTGGGAGTTTTATTATTTCGAAACCTTCTTTTTCCAAAGCAAAACATGCTGTAAGCATGCCCTTATGCTCCAAGGAAGATATGACTATGCGATTTCCCTCTTTTTTATGTTCATGAGCCGCACCAATGATCGCTAAGTTGTCTGATTCCGTAGCCGATCCAGTAAAAATAAACTCTTCTGGTAGACAATTCAAAACAGAAGCTATCTTTTCCAATGATCTCCTTACTGCTTTTTGGGCGATCCTACCAAACTCATATAATGTCGACGGATTGGCAAAGTCTTTCAAGAAATAAGGTTCCATGGCGCGAAGAACGCGTGGATCCAAAGGCGTAGTTGAGGCATTATCCAAATATACCCGTCTTTTTTTCATGCTTAGTCATCTTACCATGGCAGACTATCTTGTCGAATTTACCACCACACAAAGCATATTGCGCCACGCATAATAACCCCGCAAGGTATTGACATTAACATGGTATCAATGATAAAACTCTAACAGAAACGTTCAAAAAAGGAGAAATGTGAGCAAAAAACCAGTAGCAACGTTGGTCCAAGAAGCAGCAAAGACAGATACACCAATCATCCGTTTGGTGGATCTGATCATCGAAAGTGGACTTCACGATGGAGCTAACCAAATCCATCTCTGGCCGATCGACGACGGCCGGCTCGAGGTCCAACACCAGAAGGATGGGAAATTCACGGCCGTCGATTACGTACCGAGCGAATTGGCTCGCCACGTCATTGCTCGTTTGAAGATCGCGGCAAACTGCTCGATCCAGACGAAGACACAGGCGCAATACAGCAGGGCCAAAACCTGGAAACCGATGGGGCCACCCCGGCCAAAGCGGATTCGCACCTACGAGCTCTTTGTTATCCCAACTGAGCGCGGCGAAGGCGCCGTCATCCAGATCATTTGCTGAAAAATTCAGCACAATCACCAATCCCGCAAGCACCAAAAAATCCCTAGAGGATATCCGGTGCTTGTGGGATTTTTGTTTGCCGGCGGGCTGTGCGACCTAAAAATTATTTTCTTTCACCACCCTTACCCTTATCATCAAAGTCACCCTTATCCTTGTGATCTTTCTTGCCTTTATGATCACTGTTGTGGTGTTTCTTACTAACACTCATAGAAATCAAAGCCACGACCACTATCGCCAAGATCAGTATTTCCATATGTTATATATTAACTTATAAAGCCCTCTATTTAATGACCTTTTTGGCAGCTGGCGAGGCGACCTGTTGCATCGCGACCTGATACCTCATCATCAGTTCTTCTGCAGATATGAAACTCGATGGAGCAGATATCTTAGCTGGAGCGGTGAGATCAAATGAGCCATCGACTGAAACGCTCATAGACTTCAAGGATGACAGATCCGGAGCTCCCATAGGCCCAGTAGATTGAGTTGTTTTAGCCAAAGAGCTTATTTGGTCACCATTCATACTGAAATCGGCGTGCACAGACTTCACGACATCGGCATCGCCGAGAGTCAACGTATAATTCAAGTTCTTGTATATTGAGCTCAACTGATCCGGATTTATGCTCGCAAGGCTATTTTTGTTGTCCTGACAGATTTGACCATTCACCCCAGTCGCACATATAGCATCACTAATCTTCACTACAAAAGCTAGATATTTCTGAGGATCAATCTTGACGGCGAGAGTTTTGCCATTACTGGTAGAAGATGTGACATCAGATACAGATATCGCTCCATCCAAACAATTATCCAATGCTTGCGCAAATGCCTTCTTGTCATCCTGACTCTTGGAGTTCCAATTATCAAATGAAGCGGCAGCGCCACAAACTGAAGATAATGCTTTCTCCGTTTTTGTTTTAGCAACATTCAAAAGATCTTCGAAACTGGAGATCGGTGGTTCATTGCTACCGAGATTATTAGCGCGAGCGTTGTTATAGCCCTGCAGGAAACCTTTTTCAAAAGAATCCTGCAATATCTTTGGTAACTGGACCCAAGTTCCCTCTTGGTATATCGAAGCGAGCTGTGGTACAAAACCACTTACTATCGGAGGTATCTTTGTGACCGCTATGTAGAGCGATTCTTGAGTCTTAATCAATGAGAAAGATATCTTCAATGGGAAGAAGCCTTGTGGCACTGACGCCAACTGTTTGCCGGAACCGCTTATGGTCATATCTATATCTGCTTTGCCGGTGCTATTTGAGGAATCGATGCTGCCCTTGCCATTCAAGACTATCGAGAATTGACTGCCGTCGGCGATGGTCATAGCAATATTTTCTGCCAAAGTACCAGATCCACCGGTCACGTTGTGTGAAGTTTCATAATCGAGCTGTTTGACAACCAGACCACCAAAGGTATTAGTGGAAATCCCCTGACTAAAAACATTCGTATAGGCATAATAAGCAAAGGTGCTAATTGCCCCAACCACTACCAAAACTACCACCAAGACAACCAATCTTTTGATAAAAGGTGCCGGCGATGTGGCAGATGACCACCAGCAGGGCGGCGAGCCCCCTCAACCGCTCGATGTCGGCGATTTTGCGCGGCGAAACATAGGCGTCGGCTTGAGTCATCGCGGCCAGGATAGCAATCGGACGCGGGCGCGGTAAACGGC
>CAIKDL010000126.1 GCA_903826185.1 uncultured bacterium
AAGCCAAAGCCGATTTCGGTCGCATCGCCGCGCAAACAGCCAAGCAGATCATCATCCAGAAAATCCGTGAAGCGGAGAAAGTTTCCGTCATGGGCGAATACGGTCAGAAGGAAGGCGAGATCGTCGCTGGAACCGTCGAGCGCGTCGAACGCGGAATGGTCCATATCGACATGGGACGCGCCGTTGGTCTCATTCCTTATGAAGAGCAGATTCCGAGCGAGCGCTGGAAAACTGGCGATCGCATTCGCGCTTATCTATACGCCGTGGAGGAAACTCCTCGCGGTATCGTTTTGAAGCTTTCTCGTTCACATCCGAAATTCCTCGCCAAGCTCTTCGAGACAGAGACTCCAGAGATCGCCAATGGCACAGTCGAAATCAAGGCTATCGCCCGCGAAGCTGGTTCTCGTTCTAAGATCGCCGTCATCTCTCATGACAACCACATCGATCCGATCGGTTCGATGGTCGGTCAGCGCGGCGTTCGTGTTTCCACAGTCACTAGCGAATTGTCCGGTGAGAAAATAGACATAGTTGAATGGAATGAGGACCCTGCCCTGTTCATCGAAGAAGCGCTGTCTCCTGCGGAAGTTATCAGTCTCGAACTTGACGAAAGAGAACATCGCGCCATCGTCACCGTCACTGAAGATGAGCAGTCGCTCGCAATTGGTAAAGGTGGTCAGAACGTACGCCTCGCCGCCAAGCTCACTGGTTGGAAGATCGATATCAAGTCTTCCGGCGGAGCCGAATTGGCCGAAGCTGAAAGCGAAGACGAGGCCGAAGACAACGAAGAGACCAAAGAAGAAATAAAGAAGGTTGAGAAGGAGATCGCCGAGCCGGCGAAGCCTGCTGAGGAAGCGGTGAAGAAGGCCGAGACCGAAGAGAAGGTCGCGGAAAAAGCAGAGAAGCCCGCTAAAAAAGGAAAAAGCTAAAAAATCGCCACTTAGTGCGCCAAAAATTCGAGCTCGCAATTTATTAAAAATAAAGCCGCCAGCAACATGCCTGGCGGTTTTTGTTTGGAATGGACCGTACTAACGTGTGAACCGTACTAGTCCAAAGCTGAATTTCGAGAGAACATCTGAGCGCCAGCGTTTGCTGGTTTAATGTCATCCAATGGCTTGGCCGTGATAAACCAGCCATCTGGTGTCCAACTTACAGATACAGTCCGCAGGTCCCGATTTTTATCAGCAACATGGAACCGATTCTCGTGACGTTTCGAAAGGATTCCATTCTCTCCTCGCGGCTGCATAGACATGAGAGTAAAGACCGATGGTAAAGACATCTCCGTAAGGCCCCTTCCGCCACATTCCATCAATATACACGGGACGCCGGCCAGAAGGTATACAGAGATCTGACACAACACGAAAGCCCATGAATTCAATGGGCAAGAAAAGGACACTGCAAGTATGGCATAGATCACAAATGCCATGGAGATGCGGGCCAGCCATTCCGCGCAACGTGGCGAAATATTCATACACCGCTCCTTCTTTTGTTATTCTGTTTACTTAGTTCCGCTAAACCAAGTAAACAAAACATCGGCCAAGTTGTCAACCCTCTATATTTCAAGCCAATCCTCTGCTATATTGTCGTTCTATATATCAGAAACGGCCGCGAGGCCTTTATTATCAAATAAAAAGCCGCCTTTGGCGGTAAATCATAAAATAAAATGTCATCATATATTTGGTTCGCACTTATTTGTTCCGTTATCGCCATTGCTTACGGCGCTTTCTTGGCCGCTTCGATCATGAAGAAGCCAACCGGCAACGATAAGATGCGTGAAATCGCTGCTGCTATCCAGGCTGGTGCCAAGGCTTATCTCAATCGCCAATACCGCACAATAGCTGTCATCGCTGTCATACTATTCTTCGTGCTCTGGTGGAAACTTGGCATTGTCTTGGCTCTTGGTTTCTTGGTTGGTGCGATTTTGTCGGCACTCGCTGGCTATGTACGCGATGCCCGCGCAGTAAGAAAGCTCGACTCTCCCACGCGAGGCACAAACTTAATAGCTGCTCCACTCCATTGAAATCATACCGTGAGACTGCTCTTTTGCAGGTTTG
>CAIKDL010000127.1 GCA_903826185.1 uncultured bacterium
AATTTGTCGAATAACTTACCTTTGTCGGCTTCCGGAATACCAATACCGGAATCTGAGACCTCACATACGACATTTTGGTTTTCGGCATACGCTCGAACTCTCACAAAACCTTTTTGTGTATATTTAATGGCATTATCGACGATATTGGTGACTGCTTGTTCGAGATAATGTGGATCAGTGGTTATGGCTGGGAGTGGCGATGTTGGCGTTATATATTCGAGATTGATTCCTTTTTCTTTGACTTGAAAAGCTGAATTATCGCAGACAGCTTTGATGACGTCTTCGAATTGAACTTTCTTTATATCTTCCGGAGCAAACTTAAACTCCTCGCCATCCATGGATTCCGCCTTTATAAAATCGTTTAGAATATCAGCAAGCTTTCTGGACTTTGTATAAATACCTTCGATGAATTCTTGTTTCTTCTCTTGTGGCATGCCGTCCATATCACCATCTTTCATCATTGAGGTCATGCCAGTTATGACGGAAATCGGAGTACGAAGCTGGTGGGACATCAGAAAGATGAAATCTGATTTGACTTTCAAGAGCTTCTCCAGTCTCTCGGCTTTTTCTTGTATATCTTTTGTCTGTTCGCTAACCTTTTGTTCAAGTGTTGTGTTGAAATCTTGAACTTCTTTGTACAATCTGGCATTTTCAAGCGCAATTCCGGCTTGATACGAGAGCGTGCTTAGGAGTCCCAAATCCTCGCTGTTATAAGCATCCCCTGAATTCTTGTCACCTAGTGCGATGACACCCGCCAATCGTTCGCCCGTAAACAAAGGTAGACAAAGTGCCATTTTAACATCGTCCATATAATTGATTAAATCCACTTCACCATTATCCGACTGCATGGCCTTCAATTCATCCTTGACCAAGGGCTTTTGGTGTTTAATCAGATATGAGACGAAAATATCGCAATCTGATAGCTTGTCCAATTCATGACTCTTCAGACCAGATACTTTTTCAAATTTGCAAACTAGTCCTTCTCTGTTATCAACCTTGATTATGGCGACACGGCTGATACCAAGTTTTTGTAACGTATCGACGATGGAATTAGTTATGGCATTTATGTCTGTGGAGTGACTAAGCTCTTCCGAGAGTTTAGTAATAGTCTCTTGATATGTATACAAATTAGCAAAAAGATATTTGTCGGCCAATCTTTCAAGTCCATTTATCATCCTATACAGAATAAATACAAAGAAAGGCGCAATAAGGATACCGGCCGTATATGAAGTTCTGCTAAATATTCCTCCAAAGAATCTGATATTGACCCATGCAAGACCATAGAAGAAAATGTACGCAAACACGCCGATACCGGCGTACATAAACGCTCTTCGACCCATCACTCGTATATCCATGAGACGATATCGGATGATTGCATAGGCCAATATAGCCACATACGCCGAAGCTAGGATGTTTCCGATCGGTGGAATCGGAATATTATAGAAAAGAAAATAGTTCGTTGAACCTCCTATGAATCCGACCAACATTCCGATGAGCACATACTGGATTTGTGAATGGATTATTCCCTTTGAAGTTGAATATTTTCTATACAACAAATACCCAGCGTAAAGGGCATACAAAAACCATAAAGCCAAAAAGGGATGGAAGAGAACGCCTGGTTTAGGCCAGAATTTGAAGAATAAAGCTGGTTTGACTTTGGTTATGAAGTAAGGAGTAAAATCAGCGATAAAAAATAATAGAAACATCGCATAGCTAAACCAAAGCATGCGCTTTTTTTCTTCATACAATCCAGTAAATCTCAACACGAAATGGAGATAAGCAACAGATATAAAAATGGCGGCACCCATGAGCGCTCTGGACCATAATAATGCTGTGTCAGCAGTAGTGGAAATCTGCCAAAAGAAGTACGCCAAACTCCACAATGCGCTTAAGAAAGCAAAGAATGCAAATGTGAGATTTATCTTATTTCGCTGATCCTTCCTGAATACGAAAATCGTTATGATCGAACAGGTTACAAAGTTTATTAGTGCCGCTAGTGCATAATATGTCATAAGAAAAAGTCCGAGGGATGCGTTTAGTATAGCATACCCTCGGACTTTCTAGACTCGAGCGACGAGAACGCCGTGTAACTGGATTGGCTCCTCGAAAACTGTGCATCGACTGAACTTACCGCTAACAGCGACATCGGCCAGGTGTTCACGAGTTCTGTAGATCATGGGCCAATTGATGACCCACTTCATGAAGTGGCGCTCGATGTTCGGGTAGATGTTGCAGGTGATAAAGACCCCACCACCAGGCAAACACCGCCTGAGGCTGTCAGCCAGCCGTACAGCTTGCTCTTGAGGTAAATAGTCGAGTAGACCCAACATCTCAATGATAACCGGACGGAAATGCTTAGCTGCACGAGCCGCAAGCATGGCATTCAACTGCATTGTCTCAACCTGATCACCAACTCCGTGTTTCTCGGCCAAATTCTTGGCATAGTCGAGTGCAGTAGGGTCGATATCAACAAGAAGAGACTTCACAATCTTTCCTTCTCGCTTAAGTTCGGTTAGCACCTCGATCACACCTTGGGCCGTTCCTGCCGCCAGAGACATCACTCGGACTTCCTGTTCCGGACGAGCAAGAATCTCTTTCCTAAGCTCGCGCTTGGCGATCTTGAGGCGATTACGGACAGCTCGACCATTCGTGGTGTTAATCCACCAAAAACGGTCGACGAAACCAGCGACTCCTGGAATAGAGTCAACCTCGCTCCAATTGTAGATGATGTGCAGTGCTCTCCAGGATGCCTGATGGTCTTTCAGTTCTCGAGACTTCTTCCCGAGACCGTCGAACCATAAGCTGTTGGTACTAGGGGTGCCTAAGCCAAACAGCTTGTAGACACCTTTCTTCATCATCGTCCACAGAATCAGACTTCCCGCCAGAGGCATGACTAAGATTGCGAATGTCGAACGCTTTTCGAAGCCGCTCGGCTTTTCGACTACTATTTGGACTTTTTGCTGAACATTGGATGCAGAATCCATATTGTTCTCCTTGGGTTGATTAGTTAAATTCATCGAGATATAACAAAAAACATACCTGTACAACTATACAATAATGTTTTGAAATGTGCAATGGGCTTATTGAGGACGTATCCCCACACGCCCTAATTTCTCAATATGTATATCTGGTGCTCATGTACTAAAACACCTTTTTTCTAAATGCGAAAGATTCGGGCATAATATAAATAGAGTTACATTGACGCGACTTGAGCACTGCTCTTGTTGGCTGCGGGACTTGGATTCGAACCAAGATAACAAGCTTCAAAGGCTCGTGTCCTACCATTAGACGATCCCGCAATGTAATATGGTACGGCCGCATATTCGGCCAGACCATCATTTAAACAC
>CAIKDL010000128.1 GCA_903826185.1 uncultured bacterium
GCAGATTTTTGCTATTCAACAAAGTTGCCACGGTTTCTTTACCAAGCAAAGACAAAATGCTCGGGTCTTTTATGATGCCGCATTTGATGATCTCACCAAGACCATCTATGACTTGAGGCTTCGCCAAGGTCTTGAGCAAACGTGCGTCGGCTATTATAGCAACTGGCTCATATATGCCGCCAATATGATTCTTCTTCGAAAGAAAATCTATCCCGGTCTTGGCACCATGAGCGCTATCAACTTGAGCAACCAAAGTCGTCGGTATCTGTATATACCTGATTCCGCGCATATATATAGAGCAAGCGAAACCAACAAGGTCGCCAACTGTTCCTCCACCAAGCACAATAACTAGACTAGATCTATCGAGTTTGCGTTCAGAAAATTCTGTTAAAAGATTTTTGAGCGAATCCCAAGTCTTGGCCGCTTCGCCATCTGGTACAGATATTATATTCCCTGCCGAAACTCCTTCGGCGCCAGTTTTTTCGAGCACATCAAAAACCCAAGAGAGCTTCTTGGCTATTTTCTTAGAGGTGACAAGATGGACATTCGATGGCTTTTCCCTCTTTAGAATGTTCTTCAAGTCCTCAATGTGATAAAGGACTTTGGACATAGAAAAGGCTATCTATTTACCAGCTTTCGGCTTGGCTTTGGCTTGGCGGCTCTTGAACTTCTCAACGCGACCAGCAGTGTCGATGGTCTTCTCCTGATTTGTATAGAAAGGATGCGAAGCGCTCGATATTTCGACGTAGTGAACAGGATAATCTTTGCCATCGGTCCATTTGGCAGTTTCTTTCGCTGCAATAGTCGAAGAAATAAGGAATTTGACGCCGCTGGAGTTGTCAGCGAAGATAACTAGACGGTAATCCTTTGGGTGAATATCTTTTTTCATTGTGGGAGTAATTTAACATGGAATGCAGATGCATGCAACCTCTGTTATAATATCCACCATGGATCAATTGGCCACTCCAAATTATCGTCCTCGAAGCAGAACTCACATGATATATACGATTGCCGTCATCGGCTTCATATATACACTGCACGCGGTTATACCGATGTATTCGAACTCGAGCTTCTTGGCACTATTCGCTGATGAAAGGACTATCAGCTACATATATATGGCTGGTGCCGCTGTAACCATATTAGCGTTCCTCTTGGCTCCTTGGGTCATCCGTAAACTCGGTAATTACCGCGTAGCTATGTGGGCAGTGGTCATTCAAATATTGCTCTTTTGGGGGCTGGTCACACAGACTTCACCTTTCATACTGACAACATTATTCGTCTTACAAACCGCAGTGATATCCGTGATAAGTTTGTGCTTGGATATATTTTTGGAGGTCTATACCGAGGGCACACATATCGGGACTGTCCGCGGCATGTACACAGCCACCTTGAACGCCTCGTGGGTCATCGCTCCCTTGATTGGCAGCATGATTATCAATGGTAACAACAATTATCACAATACTTACGTGGCGGCTCTAGCGATGCTCTTCCCTCTCTTGTATATCATTTACAGAAATTTCCCGCGCTTCAAAGACCCAAACTACACTCATTTGTCTCCATGGCAACTAGCGAAGCATGTCAGCCACAATATAAACTGGGTTCGACTGTTCGTCGCCAATACCATCCTACAAATATTCTATGCCTGGATGACTGTCTATTGTCCTATATACCTAAATAGGGTTATGGGCTTCAACTGGGAGGAGATCGGCATAATATTGGTGATCATGCTTATACCGTTCCCGCTCATTCAATATCCTTTGGGCATTCTAGCCGACAAAAAATACGGCGAGAAGATGATTATGGCCGTAGGCTTCGCCATAATGGGAATAACTACAATCATACTTGGATTCGTGACACTACCAAATGTGGCTCTGTGGGCTCTTATATTATTTATAACTAGGATTGGTGCAGCCGCAGCCGAGATCATGATCGAGACTTATTTCTTCAAAACCGTTTCGCCGCGTGATTCAGCGGCGCTAGGATTGTTCCGTGTTACTCGTCCAATCTCTTATTTCGTGGCTCCGCTCATCTCCATCTTCTTGTTAGCAACCACGCACACTAGCGAGATACAGCCTTATAGCTTCATATTGATAGGTGTCATAACTCTTTGTGCACTATATCCGACGCTCAGAATCAAGGATGTTAATTAAAAGAGGATAACATCGATCAAATTTTCGGGCGCCTTTAGATTTTTCTGGCCTCGATACACATGAATAGCGGTATCTCTTTTCTAGTACGATCTTCTTCTTGTGCGCGCGGACCTTGCTGACTTTGTTTGTGAGATATCCATTCCTCGAGACGAGTGACAGCTAGTCCAGCGGAGTTGAGGGCTTTGAAATATGACTGCAAAGGACGATGGAATGAAATCGTGGTTGCGCCTTGCGTCTTTCCCTCTGCGCCTTTTTTGGCACCTGGCGCCATATCTATCTTGATCTTGCTGTCGGTCATGTAAGAATCGATGCGACGAAATTGTTTCTGTAACTTAGCATCCCATTCCCAACTTGATCCTTGAGGAACTCGAAAAGCCGGATGATTCACCACCACGACCAGACGTCCGCCGGATTTCAACAGCTTGGAACTCTCCAGAAAAACTCCGCGCATGTCTTCTATGTTTTGAATGGCCAGAACGATTGTAGCAACGTCGAAGGTGTTTGCGGCCACAGCAACCGCGGCAGCAGAAGTGACACCAGAAATCTTATCCGCTGGTGCCACAAAATAAACTATTCCTTCTGGTGAATTTTTCTTTGCGATATCGATGAGCTCAGCCGAAATATCACAACCGGTGACTTGTGCACCATTTTTATGAAAAGCTCTACTGAAATATCCTTGGCCACAAGCTATATCCAAAATTTTCTCGCCAGGTTTTGGATCGACAATACGCAGCAGGTTTGGAAGAATGACCTTAGCCTGATAGGAATCTGGAGATTTTTCTAGGAGGTCATCATACCAATCAGCTACGCCACCCCAGGAGGTCTCTGAAGTTATTTGTTTGTTATTTTTCATTTGTATTGACCGATTGATTATATACTATTTTGGATAAAATCAAATAAATAAGGGGCGTGAATAAAAAAAGAACCGCTGCACCAGGGATGTGCGAATGCGGCTCTTCTAAGTGAAACCAGGAGTTGCACGCCAAGGAGGTAGGGGTGGGGAACCCCTCTGAAGAACGTGCAAGCTCCTGGTTTCTCGAATCTTGTAAGACACACTGCGAATCTGGCCGAAGTATAGACTATAACCACTTCTATGTCAAGGCTGGAACTAAGGCCTTAAAATCTATATAATCTAGCGATATGAATAAAATAAAATCAGTGCACGCACGTGAGATCTTGGATTCTCGTGGTAATCCAACTATAGAAGTAGAACTTACCTTATCCGATGGTTCATTTGGCAGGGCCGCAGTTCCCTCTGGCGCTTCGACAGGCAGCCATGAGGCTATAGAACTTCGCGATGGCGGACCTCGTTATGGAGGCAAAGGTGTCCTTAAGGCCGTCTCTAATGTGAACACAAAGATCGCGAAAGCCATAAAAAGCAAAGCATTCGATCAAGCATCTTTAGATGCCGCACTTATCAAGCTCGACGGCACCGCCAACAAAGGCAATCTGGGGGCCAATGCCATACTTGGAGTTTCGATGGCCTTTGCGTATGCGTCAGCAAAGAGCGCCGGCATTCCATTATACAAATACTTCAATAAGCTCTCATCGAAAACCAGTGGTGGCAAAAAGATACCAATGAAGATCCCTGTTCCGATGATGAATATCATAAACGGCGGACAGCACGCGGAAAATTCAACTGACATACAAGAATTCATGATTGTACCGATCGGCTTCAAGACTTTCTCGGAGAGACTGCGCGCCGGAGCTGAAATATTTCATGCATTGAAAAAGATCTTGAATAAGCGCGGGCTGACTACGACAGTTGGTGATGAAGGTGGATTCGCTCCTGCCCTTCCATCGAACGAAGCAGCTTTGCAGACAATCGTCGAAGCTATAACTAGTGCTGGTTATAAACCTGGTACAGATAGCAAGGTCGCCGGACAAGTAGCAATCGCGCTTGATGCTGCAGCTACAGAATTCTACAAAGAAGGCAAATACATTCTAGCTCGCGACAACAAATCTCTTTCTTCGGATGAGATGATCGCTTGGTATGGAGAGCTCACGAAGAAATACCCTATCATTTCAATTGAGGATGGCTTGGCCGAAGATGATTGGGCAGGCTATGCAAAAATGACTGAGATTCTCGGCGGCATAAAAGGAGCAAAAAATAACTACGGTGCCGCCGGAAAAAATACCCAGCTCGTTGGTGATGACCTTTTCGTGACAAACATTGAGCGCTTGGAAAAAGGCATCAAGATGAATGTGGCTAATTCTATATTAATCAAGTTGAACCAGATCGGCACAATCTCGGAAACTCTGGCTACAATCGCCATGGCCAACAAAGCTGGCTACACTTCGATAATTTCGCATCGTTCAGGTGAAACTGAGGACGTTACTATTGCCGACTTTGCCGCGGGAACAGGTGTCGGACAAATCAAGACCGGTTCACTATCTAGAACTGACCGCGTGGCTAAATACAACCAATTATTGCGTATTGAAGAGGAGATTGGCGGATAAACGAGAGGTAAATACGCCTGAAGACAGCCATTTGGTAACTACTTTTTTGTACACAGCTTATGAACAGCATATGCACTGTTTAATGCACTTTCGCTTGTTGACTAATCCATATAAGGGTCCACAATGATAGTAGGTTCGCCTCCCCTGGAAAAGATCCTTAACACACTTTATTGGGTCCAAACAAAAACTGGCTCCCCGCCAGCTACAGGACACCACGTTGCCTTTTGGTTTCTTCCTTCCTAAAGTGGAGACGAACCGCTATGGCATTCCAGCCCGCCCCAAAAAGCGGGTTGTTTTGCGCATGGATATAAGGTTCTTACTGTTCTACTTCTTGGCTTTGCCTTGATTGACCACAGACTCAAGAGCCTGTTTGAGCACAGCTTCATCAGCAAGAAAGTATTTCTTAATAGGTTTAAGATCTCCATCCATCTCATAGACAAGTGGAATACCGGTTGGCATATTGAATTCAACGATATCCGCTTCTGACATGTCATCCAGATATTTAACCAGAGCGCGCAAGCTGTTACCAGAAGCAGCTATTATTATCTTCCTTGATCCTTTTAGCTGCGGAACTATATCTGAAGTCCAGTAAGGTACAACTCTATTTACAACGTCCTTCAGGTTTTCTGACAAAGGTATCTCCGACTCTTTGAGATCAGCGTACAGAGGATCTTTGCCGGGATACATATCGCTATCTTTTGAAAGCGGCGGAATGAGGACATCGTAACCACGACGCCACAGCTTCACTTGATCTTCACCATATTTGGTGGCCATGTCAGACTTATTCAAACCTTGCAGTGCTCCATAATGACGCTCGTTGAGCTTCCATGATTTGCGAACCTCTATATTTTGTTCTCCTAATTCTCCAAGAATTATATCCAGGGTCTTATTAGCTCTCTTCAGAACAGAAGTAAAAGCCAGATCAAAACTGAAACCAGCATCCTTGAGAGATTTCCCAGCTCGATGAGCTTCACTTATACCCTTCTCCGTAAGATCAACATCGACCCAACCAGCAAAACGGTTCTCTTTGTTCCAGACACTCTCGCCATGCCTTATCAAAACTATTTTATACATATTTTGTGGTAGTTATTCGTATTTATAATGGTCACTCAATTATCTGCTTATGGATCAGCCCTCCAACATACCTCACTAGGAGGATCGATGCCGACGTGCAGAAAATCCCAAGCGACCAGCCAGCAATGACGTCTGATGACCAGTGGACATTCAAGACTACACGGGAAAGACCGATAGCTATCACACACAGCACGCACAGCACTATGAACGACTCCCTCTTGATCCATGAATGAATTCTGGGAACCAATAGATACATTACCACCAAGAAAAATGTGGCCGCCATTGTTGCATGGCCACTCGGAAAACTGGGATCAGTCAATACCTGAAGGGCATTTTCTGGACGAGTGCGCATGAAGAACTCCTTTAAGAAGGTCATCATGATGGCTGATGAGCTCAATGACAATACGAGTAAAGAAACTGAACGCCATTTCTTTTTGCGCAACAGAAACGCTAGAGTTATGACACCAATGACGAACATCAAAAACACGCCGCCGTCGGATATCCACGTGGCTATACTAGCCATGAGAGGCGTCACGTGCTCGGCCATGAATATATTTATAGAAAGATCGAAGTTGGCCAATTGCGAATGCAATGACAAGGTGTCTCTAACTGTCTGAGCCAATCCCCAAAGCGAGAGGATATTCAATATCAAAATGAAAAGCTCATACCTCTTGAAAGCGTGAAAGCGGACATTTACGAATCGATAACCCCAAGCGATGATCAATGCCGCGCCAATGACTATCAAGATCGTCTTTCCAGTGAAGACATTGGCCATCTGATATCCAGCACCAAAAGCATAACCCAATATTATCGAACCGATTGCCCAAATGCTTCCGCCGATGATGTTGAATGTCCAAAAGCGCTTTTCTTCTGACTTTTTGGCCTTTTTATCCGCATGCTCATCGGCGTGATTATCGGTATGACTGGCACCAACAATGAAAGGCATCAGCGATCTGGTCACTGGACTAAGTCTGCCCAAGATCATAGCTTTGCCAGTATGCTTACCTAGGAGCTTCTGAACTTTGGCAATATGTTCGTCGGTTATGAAAAAGTACGGCTTCACTCTGTCTATGAGCGAGAGGCCGTATTTTCTACCGAGATAGAAGCCTATATAATCTCCGGAAACCGCGGCAATGATAGCCAGTGCACAAGTGATCCAAACATTGAAAACTCCGACTCTAATCAGGAATCCGGCCACTATTATCGAGACGTGTCCTGGTACAATTGTGCCCAAAAGAGGCACGCCTTCCAAAAGCACGGTCAAAAACAAGAAAGGATATCCTCCGACGACAGCAATCGTCTCCACGAGCTTAGTGAGGTCAGAGATATAATGTGAATAACCCATACAATTAGCTATTATAACATGCTACAATATAAATCTAAAACCGTGTTGACCATAAAAACCAACACTTATAACCAAAAATATGAAAAAAATTACCATATAC
>CAIKDL010000129.1 GCA_903826185.1 uncultured bacterium
AATTCGCTCAAGAATATCTCATCAACAAGGACGTCGATGTCGTGCTTCTTATTCTTATCAATGATGATCTGATCGCGCAGGCGATGCGTCTTACCGTCTATGCGTACACGGTCAAACCCCTTGCCGAGCATGTCATAGAGAAGCTGATAATATTCCCCTTTTCTGCCGACGATGACTGGAGCCCAAACTGTAATCTTGGCTTCGTGTATGTCGACGCCGAAAACTTTCTTAGCTTGAATAGACTTGGCGGTCACAGTTTTCAGAACCGTCTCTAAAATCTCTTCTTTCGAAATCTTGTGAATGAGGCGCCCACAAGTAAGACAATGCGGCTTCCCCACGCGTGCATAAAGTACGCGCAGATAGTCGTATATCTCCGTGATGGTGGCGATTGTCGAACGTGGGTTGTTCGATCTGGATTTTTGATCGATGGAAATAGCCGGCGAAAGTCCGATGATCTCGTCTACGTCCGGCTTCTGCATCTTATGGAGAAATTGTCTGGCGTATGCCGAAAGAGACTCTACGTAGCGGCGCTGGCCTTCGGCGAAAATCGTATCGAAAGCTAGCGAAGATTTTCCTGAACCGGAAAGTCCGGTAACGGCGATCATTTTGTTGCGTGGCATCTCCACGGTGATGTTTTTGAGGTTGTGCGTTCGTGCGCCACGAACAATGATCTTATCTTCGCCGTGGATAGGGGCTTTGTGAGAGTGCGCTGGTGTCATAGTGCGCGGAATATAGCACGTTTTTAGTGCAAAATCAATGGGCGGCTCGGTTTAGAGCCGCAATTTGGCGCGGGTGTGAGGCACATACACTTTTGGTACATCGTAACTTTGGCCGGAATCCGGTCAAAGTACCGACCCCACCATACCCCTGTGTCACGTGACCATTTATGGCCGCCCGTAAAGACGGGTGGCACCCACCCCAAAATTAATTCGCCACCGGCACACACATAGACCTTATCTCCTTCACTATCTGCTCGAGAGAAGTGGCCGCTTTTATTAAAAACTTCTTCGCTCCAAGAGTTTGGGCGCGTTCCATATCAGATGGCTTACTCAGATTTGAAAGAATCATCACCGGCACTTTGCGCAAACCAGGATCTTTGTTGACCGCCTGCAAGACTTCAAAACCACCGATGCCCGGCAAAAGCAAATCCAAAACAATCACATCCGGTATCGCCTGCTTCAGCGCTTCAAGAGCTTCCTCGCCGCTCTTAGCATGGAAAAGATCGAAGCCGGAAGCGACTAACTTTTTGGCCAAGATAGTACCGATCAATTTGTCATCCTCGACCCACAAAACCTTCGACTTCTTCTCTGTGCTTGTGGCAGAAACAGCTTCATGTCCGAATTTTCTATTGGCCTTCTCCACAATCTCACTGCTATTGGAATGAAAAACCATCAAGAACTCCTCGACGCTGTCAGCTGGCACACGGCGCATATTTATCGGAACACCTTGTGAAGACACCAAAAATACTGGAATCTTGGCCAATACCGGCGACAACTGCTTTTTCGCCAAGATCTCGTAGCTATCCGCATCCGTCAAAGTCACATCTAGCACCACAAGCTGTGGCTGCGTATTAGTCAATATATTCATCCCTTCGGCGCCAGTACGAGCAACAATGGTCTCATAGCCATTTTTATTGAGAGCCAGACTGACCTGGTCCGCGAAAGGAGCATCGCTTTCTATGATGAGAACTTTTTCTGGGTTTGCCATATGTTTATTTATTACTTACCATTATTTACCAATTGTACCACCTTTGCGGCGAATCTTGCCATTAGTAATCCCCAGTTCCAACCTAAACCGCTTGCGTAAAGCTAGCATCTCATCTCGCACCAAAGCCGCTGTTTCGAAATCCAACACTTTTACGGCTTCATTCATGGCTTCTTCCTTCTGGCGGATCAAAGCCTTCGGATCGCTTTGCGCCAACCCTTCATCTATCTTCAAAAGTTCGTGAACAGCCTTATCATGATCACTACGAAGCTGATCGGTAATATCGTGAATGGCCTTATGGATAGTCTGCGGTGTTATTCCATGTTTCTTGTTATAAGCAATTTGAATGGCACGACGTCGCTCGGTCTCCTTAATGGCGCGATCAAGCGAGCCGGTCATATTGTCAGCGTATAGAATCACACGACCAGCCGCATTACGTGCGGCACGACCAATGGTCTGAATGAGTGAAGTGTCCGAACGCAAGAATCCTTCTTTGTCAGCATCAAGAATACCGATCAGCGAAACTTCTGGCAAATCCAAACCTTCACGAAGCAAGTTCACGCCAACCAGACAATCGAAGCCCTCAGTCTTGCTGGCAACCGCACCTCGACGAAACTCCGTCAAAATCTGAATACGCTCCATGGTCTTTATGTCGCTGTGCAGATATCGAGCTTTAATCCCCTTTTCTTTCAAAAAATCAGCCAAGTCTTCAGCCATCTTTTTGGTTAATGTGGTAGCCATTACACGGTCGCCTTTCTTGATCGTAGCCTCAGCCTCGGCGATGAAGTCGTGTATTTGGCCTGGGTATGCATCTTTTCCGACGCGCTTTGCGATGGCACCAGTGACCGGCTTTATCACGATCTCTGGATCAATCAATCCTGTCGGACGAATCACTTGCTCGACGATCTGCTGACTGCCTTTTCTCTCATAATCACTCGGCGTCGCCGATGTATATATCATCGGACCAATACGCTCCAAAAATTCGGCAAACTTAAGTGGGCGGTTGTCTTTCGCTGAAGGCAAGCGGAATCCATGCTCAACCAAAGTCTCCTTACGCGAAGAGTCACCGGCAAACATTCCGTTCAATTGCGGAATCGTCACGTGCGATTCATCGACCACAGTCAGAAAATCCGCCACCATATCTGGCGATCCAGCCTTTTTTTCTTCTGCCGTAGCTGGCCTATGCGGAAAATACGCCAACAAAGTATCTGGCGGTTCACCGGGCATCTTGCCAGAAAAATGCCGCGAGTAATTTTCGATTCCGTTTGTATAACCGACCTCGCGGATCATGGAGATATCGTACTTCACGCGACGCTTCAGGCGTTCAGCTTCCAACATCTTGCCATTTTTCTCCAAGACTTTTATTCTATCGACCAACTCCGCTTGGATAGTTTTCAACGCTTTTTCATTCTGATCTTTATTACTTATGAAATGTTTAGCTGGAAAAAGAAAAATCGGAGCGCCATGACCTTCGATTCCACCTTGGCCAGCCGCGCTCTTTATAACAGACCGTGTTATTGGATCCAGCCTTATAATCCTCGCCACTATACCTCCTTCAAACTCCAGCCTGAAGATGATTTTCTCGTTGAGCGGCATTATTTCGAGCATATTTCCGACTGCACGGAAGTTCCCAGGTTTTAAGTCGGCATTTGTACGTACGAAATGTATGTCGATAAGCTTTCGCACGAGCTCACCGCGCGAGATTTCCATTCCTTCGGAAATTTTGATATTTACTTTCTCATATTCCTCAGGCGAACCCAAACCATATATGCACGACACTGACGCCACAATGATCACATCTTTGCGCGTCAGGAGCGCTTGCGTCGAAGCGTGGCGGAGTCGATCGATCTCCTCATTGATCATGGCTTCTTTTTCGATATAGGTATCCGTCACCGGCATATAAGCCTCCGGCTGATAATAATCGTAATAAGAAACGAAATAATGCACTGCATTATTTGGAAAAAATTCGCGATACTCTTGTGCCAATTGCGCCGCCAAAGTCTTGTTATGTGCGAGCACCAAAGTTGGCTTATTGTACGCAGCGATAACATTTGCCATGGTAAATGTCTTGCCGGATCCGGTCACACCGAGCAAAGTTTGTCTATTCATGCCTTTCGTGAGTCCATCCACA
>CAIKDL010000130.1 GCA_903826185.1 uncultured bacterium
AACTCTCTTTGCTTGGACCGATTTTATTCGTCTTGCCGATCAGTGCAAACTGACCATTTTTCCAGTTCTCACGAAGGAACTTGGTCATCGACGTCCGTCCTCTGGTGGCATAGATAATGCCTGGCCGCTTCACACTGATTGCGACCAGCGTGCCGGGAAAGTCGCGTTCAACGAGGGCTTTAATTCTCTGCCACCGCCGCCGACGCTTTTCCGCATTTAATGATATCCGCTTTCTAGATTTGCGCATTGTAGACCTCCATCATTACTCGTCTGCTCCACCTGGAAGGCCAACCATCGTGATTTTAAGGGCAAGACGACCCTTCTGTTCCGGACCGACGATGACAGGTACCACGCCCTTAGGTAACTTGGCCACGCTGTCCTGCAAGCGATTGAGCTTATCCATGGGACTGTCACTCGGACCAGAGAGACATATTACTTCCCCGGTCTCCGAATTGAAGACGATAGTCATTCCTGGATGAGCTTTCATCAACTTGTCAGACGTACAAGCTAGCCACTGATAGAAGCTTTTTCTACCTGTATTGGCTTTTTGTTTCTTCATTTCTGCCTCCACGGTTTCTTGTTTAGTTTTCCGCACTTCACTCCTCTTTTTTTATCCTAGCACAGGCCTACAAAACACAAAAGCCCCGAGTGGGGCCTTTGATTTGATGATAATTTAATGCAATTAACGCTTACTCCACTGCGGGCTCTTGCGGGCCTTCTTCAAACCGAACTTTCTGCGCTCCTTAGCACGAGCATCACGCTTCAAATAACCGAGTTTCTTAACCTTTCCACGAAGCTGAATATCATAAAGAAGCAATGCGCGAGCGATACCGTGTCGAGCAGCCTCGGACTGAGCGGATATACCTCCGCCAACGACCTTGATAGTTATATTGAATTTCTCGGCTGGCTTGGCGTTCGTTATAGGATCGGTGACATTGGCCTGCATCTCGCGAGTAGGAAAATAAGTCTCCAAGGATTTACCATTCACTTCATAACCGCTCTTGGCGCCTGGGAACATGCGTACGCGAGCTACGGCTGTCTTGCGACGACCGACGGCTTCGAAATATTTATCTGTTTTGGCTATTGTAGTCATGCTTATTTCTTTATTGATAAATTCTTCAATCTTAGTGTGCGGAGCTTGTTATTTGGGATCATGTTGTAGACCGCACGCTTAAGAACTTCGATCATGCCAGCGCGCTCTATGAGGTGACCGAGTTTCTCCTGGTTCAAACCGCCACGAAAACCTGTGTAAGTTGTGTAGTTATCACTAACCTTTTTCTTGGCATTAACGTCTGCTTTATCGGCATTCACGATCTCGACTTTGACATCGGCCACAGTGTTCTTAGCGAAAGAAGTAGAGCTCTTGCCCATAAGATAGCCCGCTGCCTCACTAGCGATGCGTCCGATCTTTTTGTTCTGTGCGTCTATTGTGTATTTCATGGTATTAGTTTAATGGCGTATTAGACAAAAGATATAATAGCCATCGGACTGCCATCTAGATCACGATTTGGCATGCGAGTAATACGAGTATAGCCTCCCTTACGGTCTTTGTACTTAGGAGCAACGGTATCGAAGAGCTTCTTAACCTCTGGTGCACCTTGAATGCGAGTCATGACCAATCGGCGCGAAGCAACTGTGTTCGTTTTAGCACGCGTCACCAATTTCTCCACAAATGGTCGGAGCTCCTTGGCTTTGGCAGTCGTAGTCTTGATCTGGTTATCGCGGATCAGGTTGCGTGCCAAAGAACGCATCAAAGCATGACGCTGTGTCTTCTCTCTGCCGAATTTTCTTACTGAATTGTGGTGTCGCATGTTATTAAATTAAATTGGCAAAATTATTGCTTAAGCGTAATGCCGTGCTGAGCTAGTAATTTCTTGATCTCTTGCATTCCCTTGGCACCAAGACCGTCAACGTCCATGATGTCCGATTCTTTCTTGCGTGACAAACCACCCAACGTACGAATATTGGCGTTAGTCAAAGCCTTGATAGTGCGTGAAGAGAAACCGAGCGAATCAATGCGCGTTTTCAAAAGGTCGGCGTCGATAATCTTACCAGATTCTGACTTAGTACCCTTTTCTGAATCTTCGTCAGCCTCGCTAGCCTTTTCTTCGACAACTTCCTCCTCCTTAAATCCGACGATGGACTTGAGCTGATTGATCATGAGAGATATAGACTTCTCGAGAGCGGCGTGAGGAGTGATTGTGCCATCTGTTTCGATGGACAAGCGCAAGCGATTGAAATCTGTACGGTCGCCAACACGCATGTTCTCTACTTCGTAGTTAGCCTTGCGGATCGGTGTGAAAGCAGCATCAAGAGTGATAGCACCAATATCGACACGATCTTTCTGAACAACTTCCTTAGGAACATATCCTAGACCCTTCTCAACGGTGATTTCGATATCCAGTTCAGAGCTCTTCTCTGTGAGAGAAGCGATGTGCAGGTCTGTGTTGATGATCTCCACTTGACCAGGAGCCTTGATATCCTTGGCGGTAACTTCGTGGGCGCCCTTAACCTTGAGTGAGAAAGTAACTGGCTCATCGGTTGCCAAACGAACACGCAGCTTTTTCAAATTCAACAAAATGGTAATGACGTCTTCTTTGACGCCGGAAATGGCTGAAAACTCATGTCCTACACCGGCAATCTTGACCTTGGTGACAGCAGCACCAGGAAGAGATGATAGGATGATACGGCGGAGAGAGTTGCCTAGAGTGTGGCCGTAGCCAGGATAAAGGCCATCGATTTCATAAGTACCGCTATTGGCGGTCTCAGTGATGATCTTTGGCTTGGAAGGTAGAACGACGTCGTATGTCATATGATTGTGATTAATTATTAAAAAAGATTTTTGATAATACTATAAAAAGATACCAATGTCTAGCGGGTGTAGAACTCCAGCACTGAGCGGACATCGAACAATAGACTGGTCATGTCAGCGACAGGCTCACCGTCTATGGTGATCGTCTTTGTATCTGGATTGATTTTAACCCAAGCAGGTGTAGCGATATTCTTGAGGTCTTCGTCCAACTTGGCGAATATGCCCTTCTTCTTACTGCCTTCACGGATAGTTATAACGTCTCCAACCTTGACTTGGTATGAAGGGATGTTGACTTTCTTACCATTGACGACAATGTGACCATGACAAACTATCTGACGTGCTCCTGAGCGAGAAGTAGCGAATGCGGCGCGCAAAACAACGTTGTCTAGGCGGCCCTCAAGTGTGCGCATCAAGTTCTTGGCGTTGTCACCCTTGGTCTGAAGAGCTTTACTGACATAGTTTCCGAATTGTCCGCTAGAAATACCATAGCTGTATCGGGCCTTCTGCTTCTCGAGCATTTGGCGTCCGTATTCACTCTTGCCACCGCGACCCTTCTTCTTGGTCGTCTTGGCCTGTGAGCGCAATGCGAACTTCTGCGTCTGTGTCTTCTTGAAGACAGGCGCTCCCAAGTATCTCGCTTTCTTGTATCGTGGTCCGATTTGCATGGTTTTTATTAATGATTAATTTTATCTGTTACTTAATTGATTTCGCTTATTACTTTAGACGCGTCTCGGCTTTTTCGGTGTCGGTCCGTTAAATGGAACCGGGGTCTGGTCAGATATCGAAATGATATTGACTCCCTTGCTGATAAATCCGCGGATAGCCGACTCACGGCCAGATCCGACGCCTTTGACTACGACTTTGATCTCTTTGAGACCAATGTTGGCAGCTTTCAAAGCCAATGTTTCGCCGACCTTAGCAGCTGCGAATGGAGTACCCTTTTTGGCACCACGGAATCCGGCGCCACCGCTAGAACCCCACATAAGAGCATTGCCCTTATCGTCTGTCAGCATAACCTTGGTGTTGTTGTAAGTAGACTGGACGTGCAAAATACCCGTCTCTATACGCTTCTTGGAAGAAACTGTCGGGGCCTTCTTCTCGGCTCCGGCATCTTTCGCATCTGTGGTTACAATTCTTTTTCTACCCATGATAGTTTGAATTAATGTTTATATTATGATGCGACTTTTATGTCTTCTCTTCCTTGCGACGTCCTGAACCCATGGTCTTGCGGATGTTTCCACGGACCGTGCGTGAGTTTGTCTTGGTTCGCTGACCGCGAGTCGGAAGATGGCGAGCGTGGCGAG
>CAIKDL010000131.1 GCA_903826185.1 uncultured bacterium
CAATGACATACCTCTCCCCAAACGACAAATGATTGTATTTCATATGACAGTTAAATTAATCTGCTAAATGTATTAATTCTACTGTCCTACTTCAAAGGTATCCAGAAGGTAGGCATAAACCAAGTAACAATCAAAAACAAGGAAAGGGACAAGTAAAAATGAGTACGAATCAGTTCGTTGTAAAAGCCAAGAAAGCATTGCGGTATCTCGGAACATGCGTGTTGGTGTACATACCGATCGTCTGTGGTCAGATGTACCTTCGTCACGCCCTCACCAATAGCAGCCAGCAGACTCACCAAGTCGCCAGCTATTGGCTGCCGGAAAACTCCGTCGTCTTGACTAACTGTCCAGACGGTGAAAAGGTCTACATCCAGACGATGTGGGACTTCCAAAAGCTAACGAACGGGTGCACACAAGTGCTGGTTTACCCACGAAGCAACGGAGTACGTTACTTCGTTCAGGTCGGCAGCAACTTGATCACCAGCCAAGAAGTTGGCTACGATGATCTCAACAGCACCGGAATGGAGCATGAGTCATTCCGGCGGCTCGAGGATGGAAAGGTGGAGATAGTCTACTGTCGTTCATGGTTCACCATCGGTTTGGGGGTATTCTTCTCCGTGTTGGGGGGAGCGATCATCTCCTTTGTGGTGTTCATGGTCAGCTGTGGAATCTGGATGTGGTTCTTGGAAGACAAGTGGATCCATGCCAAGTTCACAACTGCCTGGTTGCAGGCGTTCCACAAAGCTTGGTTCAGTGAAACCAAGCACGCCTGATGACTCGGCACATCACCTGTTGATCGAAACTTAACCTAAACCCCGTTGGACCCCAATCCAACGGGGTTCAACTTTTATATAAAACCGACTAGCAGCCCGATTACAACCTCTCCACTTCCGCTGGAGGAACACGGACTCTCCAAATCTTTTGATGTAAAGTCCTCCAGACTTCGGCGAGCTCGGCATTTCTAAGCAAAATAAGAACACAGACCCCGACAATGAGACCTAAGATACCTGAACAGAAACCTTGCATGAATATTCCCCAGACTTTTTCTAGAGGAAATACCATAGCGAATATTTGCAAGCCCATGAAGGCGATAACTCCAGATATAACCGCGGCCGAGAAGCTATGAAAGAGCGTCTCCAACACCGGCTTGCTGAAGCCTTTGTACGATTTCTCGAAAGTCACCCAATGCAAAACCGTGTTCAGGATAACGCCGATAGAATACGCGAGCGCCAACATAAGCGCATTGGTTCCCTTCTGGCCACTGACACGCAATAAGTCTTCGATGAAGAATCTGAAGAATGGCATATGATCGAAAGCGTGAATTAAAACAAACCCGAGGGCAATAATCACGCAGGCAGAAATGACATTGATCACCAATGGTTTGGCAGTCTTACCTTCGGCGTAGAAAGCGCGCACGAAGAGCACAATCAGACTTTGACCAACAGTCGATATAATGAACAGTGCCAACATGGCCGCGGTCATGCGGGTGTCATTCCAATCGAACTTACCAGCACCGAGGATGACACGGACGATTTGGGCGCGCAAGACGATAAATAGGACTGTGATCGGCATCGACCAGAAGATTATATGTCTAGCCGCAGTAATCATTTTTTGTAAGAAAGCCTCTGTATTCTTTTCATAATAAAGCCTGGACAGGGTCGGAAACACCGCCGAAGAATAACTGACACCAATCAATGCTAATGGGACTGATTGTAGATTGAATGCCAGATTGAAAACCGAGATCGATCCGGCCGACAATAACGAAGCTGCTGAAATAAAGATGAATTCGGCTAGTTCATTGGCGGACAAAGTCAGCATACGTGGAAAAGCGGTCAAAACGATTTTCTTGAGCTTTGGCCACTGCAAACTGGCGGTGAATTTTGGTAAAAGCTTATCTTGAATAAGGAATGGCAGCTGAATACCCATATGGAAAAATGCCCCGATCGCCACACCAACAGCCATGCCGGACAAACCCATTTTGGGGAACAAGAACACAACGCCAATAATAATCCCTAGATTGTACATGACCGGAGAAGCGGCGTAGACCAAGAAACGATGGCGCATCTGAGTCAAGCTGGAAAATAGATTCGAGAGAGCCAAGAAAATCGGCGACATAAGCATTATGCGCATAGCTAAGATGAGCTGTGGTAGCGCCACCTTATCACCAGCAAATCCTGGTAACACTTTTGGTACCAGCCATGGTGCCAAGATAAAGACCAGCACGCTTATGATGATGATGACACCAAAGAAAACCGTGAAAATAGAATCTGAGAAAGATTTTCCTTCTTCATTGCTACGACTAAACGAATCGATAAAATAAGGGAGGAGTATGGAAGCTGAGACTATTGATCCGATCAATGCAAATATGAAATCTGGCACACGAAATGCTGCGTAGTATATATCCAAATTATGTCCGGCCCCAAAAGAGAATGCCAGAAGCTTGTCGCGGAACAAAGCCAAAATCTGCGAGAGTAAAGCAAAAATCGCCAACACATAAGCGGCCTCATGAAGACCGCGTATCTCTCTTCCCATAGCAGAAAAAAATCTTTTCACCATCGCTTATTCCCGTAATAATAGCACAGCAGAGCCATAAAAAATATCTGTGGAAAAGAAAATACCCCGTTCATCGCGGGGTATTTCCATTTTGCCACACCATAAGCCGAATTCTGTCTAGACAACCATATATCTAGGATGTGCGTTACCACACACCTCAAGCGGCTCTCCTCGCCCTCACGAAAAACGAATTTCATTTTCCGCGAGGGCGAGGCACGGCCTTGCACCGAGGTAAGGATTTTGCCGTTGCACCCCGCAAGTTGCCAAGCGGGCTGATCCCTGCCTTGCGGCGTGGATCCGTCTACCGTTTCCGGTCGACGCGTCTCTGTTCGCACCTCTGGTTATTATCCTGACGGGCGTTACCCGCTACCCTGCTGCGCGCCAGTTCGAGGGACGAAATTATGACTGTTTTCATTTCCCGAATTGGCGCGCCGGAGTTCGGACTTTCCTCACTAGGTTTTAATGCCTAGCGCAGTTGTCTGGTGGTGCTGTCGAAGTATAACTCATGACGTTGTCCTTGACAAGAGCTCAATCGCCTGATACATTCCAAACCAGGAACCCCGAACTTATCGGGAAAAAACGAAAGGAGCTCCTTTGAAAACAAACGAAAGACCAGGAAATGGACAGAAATTCAAGATCGATCCCAAGAGGACGATCGCCATGCTCGGCAATATCACCTACGAAAGCATTGCCAAGCAGTTCGAGAAGCTGCAGACACTGTGGCAGAAAAATCCCACGGCGCCAATCTTCTTCATCATCAACTCCGGCGGCGGAATGATCGATGCTGGATTCATGTTCGTCGATCTGATCGAGATGATGAAGGTCAACTTGGTGACGATCGGAACTGGCGGAGTCAGGTCTATGGCCATCCCCATGTTCTGTGCTGGGCAGCACCGGGTCGTCACGGCACATACCGACTTCTTCTTCCACGAACTCGGCTTTCAGCCGAACAAAGACGAACGGTTGGCGGTATCAGAAATCCTCGACAGAGGCAAGAATCTCGACGTCTCCCAAGGTTGGTACGCCGACTTTGTCTCAGAAAAGACCGGCGGGAAACTGACCTCCAGGGCAGTCAAACGGATGATGGAGAAAGAGACCTATCTGATGCCAGACGAGATCGTCAAGTGTGGTTTGGCTCACGAAGTGATCTAACCATAAATCGCCTCACCCGCTTCTCGGGTAAGGCGATTTTTTATTTCTTAAACTATTTCACATACCCCACCGGCACATGCCAACTCTTTCTTGAGATCGGTCTCATTTTGCTTCTCGTAAGTGATGATCTTAGAATAGTCGATATGCTCGAGGCGCTTAGCAAGCTCTTTGTACTTAGCTTCATCGATAGCCTCATAAGGAGCCAACTTGTACACATGGTCTTCGCGTGGCAAGAATGACAAGCCTCCGCAAATATCCCAGTTCTTGTAGACCCAGTTGGCGACTTCGATCCATTCGTCATTGCTGACGGAAATAGTGATGGAAGGATTGTGTTCGGTGTAATTTTCTTTGACCATCTTCCAATATTCGAGCTGCTCGATAGCTGTCAGATCATCACGGAATATGGAACCGCTTGGAGCCTTGATTGGGAATTCCAAGACAAATGTATTGGCGGTCTCGGCATTTTGTCCAACTTCTGGGAAATAAGGAACTCCTTGATCTTTCAACATCCTGAACAATGAATCAGTAGCTGAGATGCGTACGCGGCGGATATAGTACTTGGAGTGGCGTGGGTGCATACCAGATGAACAATCGACTGTCTGCGAAAGGGTTCCGGAAGGCTTCACGCAAGTAATGGCCGTGGACTCATTGATGCCAAACCTCTTGGCATACTCTTTGTTGATCTTGATAGTCTCGGCCTTAAGCTTACGTAATGTTCCTGGGTTGCGAACTGCCGGACAATCCCACTGACCAGTGATAGAAACTCCGAGAAGACGCTCGTGCTCACAGTGCTCTTTCCATTCCTTGGAAAGATACGGAAAATGAGTGAGTGACGACTGGTATGTTCCAATGATGGTGGCAATACGAACTTTCTTGAGAAGAGTGGCTTCGGTGTCTTCGGCGCGAGCAACAATCTCAGAAAGGTTACAAAACTGCTTGGACTGAAGGATGATCTCTCCACAAGGATTGGTGCCGATCGGGCCGACGATGTGCTTACCAGTCGAATCGAAGTAGCCCTTGTAAGTCTTAAGAGCCTTGATACGGCGCTCCGGCAATGTGATGGCCAGAGATCCACGGTTGAATATACCTCTTTCGCCAGAACGACTCTCTACAAGGGCCATCCATTCTCTAAGGAACTCTTCATTTGTCGGCTTATTTATATAGACAGCGGAGTTATTGGCCAACATGCGGTGCGGATGAGTCATATAGAAAGCACCTTTCTTGGCATCACGGACTTCCTGATCATCGAGGTCTGATAATGAGATCATGGCGCTGCGGCGGACACCTCCAGCGACCACACAATCACCAATCATACAGATGATATCGTGCAAATCGATATTGCGAAGACGGCGGCCTTGTCTGGAGAACATGATCTGACGAGTGAATTGGTGCAAACGTTGTAGCGGAGCTGGACCAGAAGCTTTTCCGCCCATGGTCTTCAAGCGAGCACCTTCTGGACGAATCTGGGAATAATCGAATTCTATGTCCTTACCAGCAGCCCAAGCCTTCATACCAACAGTCAAGCTATCAGCCCAACCTTCCCTGCTATCTGGAATGACATGCGTCGGCAACTTGGCGCCATTTTGCATCATGATCTGCGGAAACTTTTCCACATTGGCACTCTCAACTGACCAACCGGCGCCAGTACCGCACATGGAGATGTACATGATCTCGGCAAGATCTTGGAATGATTCCGGTGCGATGAACGAACAGTTGTAAGCACAGACGTTGGTGTTGCGTGCCGGTCCGCCAGCGAATTGGAACAAGCGCATCGACGGCATCGCCCATTGCTTCAAAATATATTCGCGAATTTCTTTATACTCAGCATCCTTGAGTTTGTTGCCAAGATTTTCTTTCATGAAGCCGAGGTAACGATCGACTGTCTCTATATATGTCTCACGACGAGACTCCGCATCTATCCAACGAGAATAAGAACGGTAATAGACAAGCTCCCCGAGGGCGTTTCGGAAAGACTTTTTGGAATCAGTGGCCAGCTTACGCACATGCTCCGGGATCTCCGTTCCTTGTGCACGAATCTTCGACCTCTCTTCGCGGTATATGACGTAATGCTTAGCTGTTTTGACGTAATCGGAACGCATCAGCTCCGCCTCGACGATGTCCTGAACACCTTCAACTGTCGGCACGAAGTTCGTAAATTTCTTCTTGATACGGATGAGCTCAGAGAAAACCTGGTTGGCGACCATTTTCGCCTCTTCTGGTGTTCCTTCTCCAACAGAATTGAAGCCTTTCAGTATGGCATTGGTGATCTTCTCCAGATCAAAAGGCATTATGCGACCATCTCTTTTTATAATTGTGGGAATCGTCGGCAACTTAACCGCGGCCGATGCGGCTTTTTTCTTTTTTGGCATATGCTGTACGTTCGTCATGTAGGCGGTACACAACGGACGTAATTAATTTAACAAACTACTGCTAATAAATGTTCTATTACTATCAATTGTAACCTATTCAAGCTCGCAGTCAAAGCTTTTTTGATAAAAAATTTCTCTTTTTCAAACTTTTTCTCATTGCAAACAAAAAATTTTGATCTGTGAAGGGTCGACACGAAAATAGACAGCGTTTACGGCGTTTGCGAGAACATTTTTATGGGCGATTTTCCAAAACAACAAAATTGTCGTGAAAATTTTTGGTAAAAATGGCAAAAACTTTGTAAAAAGCGGCAGGTTATCCACAGAAAAAAGTTTTGGCGAGAAAAAATACACTGCCAGACAAAGATCTAATTTCCAGAAGTTTCAAATTGTAATTTTGTGCCGATTTTTATTCCGAACTTTTCAGCCATGCCAGCATTTATTTCCAAGGCGTACGTGATTGGTGATGGAGGATAAAAAACTGCCGGATAAGTACTCGGTAAAACGCGATCAGACACTCCGATCACCTCTTTATTTTCATTTATCCAAACCATATCCAGTGGTATGTAGGTATCTTTCATCCAAAAACCTGCCGAGGTCGGTGACGGAAACTGGAAAAGCATGCCTTCAGTATCGCCAAGCGAAGTAAATCCACTCAAACCCCTCTCGCGGGTGATTTCATTGTCCGCCAACAAGACTGATATTGAG
>CAIKDL010000132.1 GCA_903826185.1 uncultured bacterium
AAAAAGAATTAGGATATCTGAAATCAGAACGTCGCAAAGAAGTAGCTGAACATTTGGAATATGCGAAGAAGCTTGGGGATCTTTCCGAGAATGCCGAATACCATCAGGCTCGAGAAGAACAGGCTGAAGTAGAGGATCGTATTGGTCGTCTGGAACAACTCTTGAAAAACGCAGTTTTGGCTGAAGCGCACGGCAGCGAGGTTGTGCTTGTTGGCTCTACTGTGCGTATAGAAAAAGCTGGAGACAATAAGTCTATTCTCTACACGATCGTCGGCTCAGAAGAGGCGGATATGTCGCACGGCAAAATTTCGAATCTTTCGCCTCTCGGGTCAGCATTGCTCGGTCGTAAACAAGGTGATACTGTGAAAGTCACGACACCGAAGGGTACAACAGAATACACTATCGTCATCGTGAAATAATCTGCTCAAGGTTAAACCATCATGGCCTCATTAGAAGAATTACGCGCCACAAGACTGGAGAAGCTCGAGGCTTTGCGCAAGTTCGGCATGGATCCATATCCAGCCAAAGTTCCGCGTACTTTTTGTCTAGCCGATGCTCGTAAGAACTTCGCTGAATATGAGGCTTCCGCTAAACCGGTTTCTTTGGCCGGTCGTGTCATGGCTATACGTGGTCAGGGTGCGATCTTATTCTTGGTTTTGGATGACGGCAAATCTACTTTCCAGGCAGTGGTGAAGAAAGACACTTTGGAAGTTAAGCTTTTTGACCTCCTCACACAAGCAGTTGATATCGGCGATATTGTGAGTGTCACCGGAACATTTTTTACAACCAAAAGAGGAGAACAAAGCATCCTTGTAACTTCCTGGACCATGGCCACGAAGGCGCTTTTACCTTTGCCAGAGAAATGGCATGGCTTAGTTGATCCTGATGAAAAGCTCCGCAAGCGTTATCTCGATTTCATAATGGAACCAGAACTGCGCGAGATCTTCAAAAAGAAAGCTAAGTTTTGGCAGGTCACACGCAAGTTCATGGAAGATGAAGGCTTTTTGGAAGTCGAGACGCCGACTCTGGAGCTAACAACCGGTGGCGCGGAAGCGACTCCGTTCATGACCCATTTAAATGACTATGATATGGACGTCTTTCTTCGCATCTCTATCGGCGAACTTTGGCAGAAGCGTCTGATGGCTGCTGGATTCTCGAAGACTTTTGAGATCGGTCGTGCTTATCGCAACGAGGGTACCAGTCCGGAGCATGCACAAGAATTCACGAACATGGAATTCTACTGGTCTTATGCGGATTATAAAGACGGCATGGAGTTGGTGACCAGATTGTATCGCAAGATTGCCACGGAAGTCTTTGGTACGACCAAGTTCACAACACGCGGACACACTTTCGATTTGGCGGAAGAATGGAAGCTCATAGATTATGCCGAAGAGATCAAGAAACAGACTGGCACCGACATTCACAAAGATTCAGACGAGGATCTGCGCAAAAAGCTTGTAGATCTCAAGGTTGCTTATGACGGTGTCAATCGTGAGCGCTTCATAGACACTCTTTGGAAATATTGCCGCAAGAATATCGCTGGTCCAGCTTTTTTGGTGAATCATCCGACTATCGTCGCGCCATTATCGAAGAGCATTCCTGAAGATTCGAAGACTGTACAGATGTTCCAGCCGATAATCGCTGGAAGCGAGATAGGTAAAGGCTATTCCGAGCTAAATGACCCGATGGATCAGCGCATGCGTTTCGATGCACAACGCAAGCTTCTAGAGAGAGGCGATACTGAGGCCATGATGCCGGACTGGGAATTCGTGGAAATGCTCGATCATGGTATGCCACCGACTTGCGGCTTTGGTTTTGGTGAGCGTTTATTCGCGTTTTTGGCTGGGAAGCCGCTTCGTGAAGTCCAGTTGTTCCCGTTTGTTAGGCCGAAAAAGTAATGAACATCACTCTCGGTATAATCCTCGCTTTTGCCACGATGTTCCTCTGGGGCTTCGGGGATTTTTTCATACAACGCACCACGCGCAAACTCGGTAACTGGGAGACGCTTTTCATTATAACTTTCATAGGTACGCTCATGTTGTTACCATTCTCTTGGAGAAGTTTTCTGGATCTTTTTCATAGTGCTAGCGCCACCGTCTTATTGGCGCTCGTCGGTAGCGCGGTGTTTTTGTTCATCGCGGCCATGTTCGAATTCCAAGGGATGAAGCTTGGTAAGATCGCGGTAATAGAGCCCTTGTGGTCACTGGAGATCATTGCTGCATCACTCATGTCTTTCATTATTCTGAAAGAAGATCTTTCATTAACTCAGATTTTGCTGATCGCCTCGCTCATCGTTTGTTTTATATTGCTTTCTATTCGCGAGAGAGGATCGATAAAGTTGAGTCATTTCTTCGTGGAGCGCGGAGTTTGGTTTGCTTTTATCGGTGCCACAGTCATGGGTATCGCCGATTTCTTCATGGGCTGGGGATCACGCGTTTCTGACCCTTTACTGACCAATTTTTCCGTGAATATTCTCGCAGTCGTCCTTTCCGGAATTTACCTTTTAGCCAATGGTAAAATGGGGAAGCTTGTAAGTGATTTGCGTCATGAGCCGATAAATCTGCTTCGCATGTCTTTCTTGGATAATTTTGCTTGGATAGCCTATGCTTTTGCCATGAGTATGGCACCGATAGGCATCGTTACTTCTTTGACGGAGAGCTCTATAGTGGTGGCGGTCTTATTGGGGCTATTTTGGAACAAGGAAAAATTGCAACATCATCAGAAAATCGGTTTAGTCGGCGCAGTGGTGTGTGCTATATGTCTTGGTTTTTTTGCCAAATGATATATAATATGTTTACAAAACAATCGCTATTATTTATTAATAAAAATATATAATCATGTCTAACAAAGAAGTTAATTTTGGCAGACTAACAGCCACTTTAGTCGTGCTTATAGTACTAGCTGCGACCATCTGGTCGACAGCATATCTATTGCCCAAGTCTCAAAATCAACCACAGATCAATGTTAGCGGAAGTGTTGCGTTAGATCAAACACCGATAGAACAAAGAGTATTGGCCGAGCTCAGCAAGACACCTGTCAATCCAGATCCAAAGTTAGTGAAGCAAGTTAGGAATGAGCTGGGGTCATCGACAAAGCCGGTATCAAGCTCTACTCGAGCAGCTATGATAAAAGCCTTATCAAAATAATTTTTACGCAAAAAATTTTATGAAAAAAACCCTAATCCCGCGGGAGCTCCCCGCCTGGTAGGGCGGGGGTGAGAGCAAGGCCGAGCATCCTCGTGTAGAATAGGAGGATGAAACTCCATAAAGAGGCACATGCGGTATATAAGACCCAATACCACATAGTATGGGTCACAAG
>CAIKDL010000133.1 GCA_903826185.1 uncultured bacterium
CATCAAGGACAGCCAGGGCTATCTCGACGCAGCTGAGACATGTGAACGTGAAACCAAAGCAGAAGCTGGTCTTCGAATCAGTGGTGGGGTGCGCGTCGCCGAGCTTCGAGTACGAATACAGAATAAGAAGAAAAAGGTGATCGTCCAAATCTTCCTATACAACGGTTGTAGCGGCAGACTCAAGCCAGACAAGCTTGAATTCAAATGGCTCAAGTTCTATCCCTTCTCGGAGATTCCGTGGAAGGAGCTAGTCCCCGGTGATGAGCCATGGATACGCAAGGTGCTCTTGGAAGGCAAGCGCCGCTTAGTCACAATAAATTGTGGCCGCGATCGCAATGACGTGAGAAGCGTCCGCATGTATCCATTATCGGATTGAACACAGAGCGCAGGCTTAGGTCCGCGCTTTTTTGTCGGGATTGTTGGGATTTTTCATTGAGGCGATAATATTATTTCACGGCCATCAGAGACGATCTTCAAAGTGCCAGCTTCTTTGATATTGATCCTGTGGTCCATCGGAATAGACGCCAGTGGATCCGGCTTTTCTTTCAAATCTTTCGAAGATTTCTTAATTTCCACCGATGCCGGGGCTGATGCCGATGCCAATGCCGCAGAGTAGACAATGTAGTCCGGCGCGACCTGACCGATAAAATCTTTGGCGAAATTATTCGCTGTAGCATTTTGGGATAAGACAAGAACTGAAGATTCCGAAGATGAACCATCGATGGCGATATATTTCTGGATCTTTGTAGTTATAGAACCAGCCAACATGACTGAGGTCGATCCATATGAAATCTTGGTAACTAGCTCTGGCGAACTGGCCTTGGAATATTGAAAAACCGTGGTCGAAATTGGGCCCGAAATAGCCACCGGAAAAATAACATCCAAAATCACTGATACATCGCTTTTGACATTTGAAATCAAGGAAAGATCGTCAAGAACTATCTGATCGCCGGCCATAACCTCTTTTATTGGTATGCCTGAAGCATTGGCCTTATCGATAAAAATCTTATAAATCTGATCCGTAGAACTAGCGGCGCCGATATCTTCCAGACCAAGACCTGGAACGATGACTTCACCCACAGAATAGCGCTCGAGAACATCTATCAAACCTGAAACATGTGTCCCATCAGCTTTTGTAGCTACAATTTTATCTATATTCCTGGAATAAAAAGGTAAAATGGCGCTTAAGTGACGAATAATCTCTGAATTCGTGCCGCCATCGATCAAGATGCGCTTATCGGACGGCGTACGCACAAAAACAGCCTGACCGCTTTTCAAAGCGAAGACATATATCTCGAGAAGTGGTTGTCTTTGACCTTCATACCAAACATAACCACCAACACCAGAAGCCACTGCCGCGCATACCGCGCTAGCCATAACGAGCTTCTTGAAATTTTTACGCGATATGGTGCGCACAATGGAATCTTATATCTCAAAGATAAAATCTCAGTGAAAAAACCATGAAAAAATGCCCAAAAACTTTTAAAATGCCAACAATGTTATAATGCGTACATACCTTATAAATAACCATAAATAATATGAAACAATTCACCGCCAAAACATTCAATATTCCAGCCCTAAAAGGCATATCTACAAAGACAAATGAAGAGCATCTCAAGCTCTACGCGGGCTATGTGAAGAATGCGAACCTAGTTTTGGAGACTTTGGGTCAACTTAGCAAAGAAGCTGAAAAAAATGCCTATTTGATTGGCGAGCTGGGACGTCGTTTCAGTTTTGAATTCAATGGCATGCGCAACCATGAGCTGTACTTCTCTTCACTCGAAGGCGGCGCAAAAGCACTTACAGGAACAAGCGCACTCAAAAAAGTCATCGAGGTCGAATGTGGGTCTTTCGATGCCTGGCTTTCCGCTTTTAAGAGCTTGGCTTTGACCAGAGGTATCGGTTGGGCTGTGCTCTGGTATGATCGCAAAGACAAACGCTTACTTGCTTCTTGGGTCGACGAGCAACATCTAGGACAGCTCAACAACTGCGCGCCGATACTCGTTTTAGACATGTGGGAACATTCCTTCGTGTCTGACTACCAGCCTTCTGGCAAAAAACAATATGTCGAGGACTTCTTCGCCAATCTCAATTGGGAGGTCATCGAAAATAATTTCAGCGCTTGCTTATAAAAATAATTCGGGTAATATCAGCCTCAGAAAAGGAGGTGCCCGATGGCATCCAAAGAAGAATTGGCGAATCTCTTCGCTAACGGAAATCTTGGCAAATTGCTTGCCAACAAATTCCATGGCACGCGCGGACGCTTGTACCCCAAACAGGACTTCGAGCTCCTAGTGGTCTTCTCAGCCGACATTGGAGCACCAACGCTGGAGGTTGTCGAAGCTGCCGTTGTTGAATGCTACAGCGCGCATGGTTACTTGGTGAAGATCGACGGTCGGACAGAGAACGAACTATCTGGGACTGTCTCTTATCAAGAGACTTGCCCTAGCGATCCTGTGAGTGCTGTGCATTTCTCCATCAGGAATGATTATCCATACCCAGGTAGGTCGCGAGGACTACCCAGTCTGTGGATCGAGTGCGACATCGGCGACTAACGTCGCTTGAAGATCAAGAAACCGCCCAGCATTGCTTGGCGGTTTTTTTATTTAGTAAGTACTGCGAAAACAAAAAACGCGATGCTGTTAACATCGCGCTTTGATTCAGAAATTCTGGCTGATAGAGAGCTTTGGCGATAAAAATCGCAGCTACGGAAGCTGGCCAACCCAGTTCACACCGTCGATGTCCTTCTCGGATCTGACGTGGACAATGGCGCAGGCATTCTCGTTGCTCAAGACGAACGTCACGTGAATGTCGCCAGTTGAGTCGCAGAATGTCCGAATGTAATCGACTCGACACATAGCATTGCTGACGTTGATGTAACGATACAACAGATTCTGCGGCGATTCGAGCTCGATACCCTTCTTGGTCCAGATCAGGTAATCTTTCGGATTCTGCGGCGAGATCGTGATCCCGACGATGTTAGAGATAGCGCCATCAGGTGGTGTAACCATGTGCGCCAATCGCGCTTTTTCCTTTGCCGCATGCAATGCCGGCAAAAGCATCCCGGCCAAGATCGCAATGATAGCGATCACGACCAACAATTCAATGAGCGTGAAACCGCGCAAGACTTTTCGACTATTCATGTTTTGACTCCTAAGTTAGGGTTAACTGTTCTGTATGTATACAAGCATAATAGTACGGAGATGTCAACCGACCGTGCTGCGGTGCATTCTTCTATGCGGCTGGGTATGGATATACCAATACACACCCATAAAGGCGGTGTAAAAGATAACCACAAACCAGCCGGAAAACATCGGGACATGCAAAGCGGCAAATGGTACGCGCGCGAAATTCTGAACCATGAAAAGCTCATAAGCCAAGAGCAGATGCGAACACCAACCAAAAAACTGTGAAACGGCG
>CAIKDL010000134.1 GCA_903826185.1 uncultured bacterium
ATCCGACAAAGAGAAGGAGATTGTTACAAAGAAGGCCGCAGAGTTGGATGAGGTTTTGAAAAAAACTGGCGTTAAGTCCAAAACAGATACTCGCGATATTCGTCCTGGTGAAAAATATTTTGAATGGGAAAAGAAAGGTGTTCCAATCCGCATTGAACTTGGACCAAAAGATATCGCCAATGATTCCGCGGTTCTGGTGCGAAGAGATACTGGAGAAAAGACAAAAGTGGCTTTGGGATCAATAGCTGATTCCGTTTCTAAGCTTTTGATGGATATACAGACCAATCTTTTCAAACGTGCTCAAGAATACAATAAAGCCAAGACAAAGAAAGTCGATACATGGGATGAATTCGTGGCAGCCATAGATGGTGGAAATTTCGTTTTGGCTCATTGGTCTGGCGACAAGGATGTGGAAGCTGCTATAAAAGAAGAGACCGGTGCGACGATACGCTGTATTCCATTCGATCAAAAACCGGAGAAAGGGGTCTGTATAAAATCAGGCAAGCCTTCCAACGGCCGAGTTGTTTTTGCTAAGGCCTATTAGTATATTTTCGATAGTGTATATTGGGCGTTTCTTCTTGTAAGCACGCACTACTTTATGTTAAGGTTGAGCCATGAAAAGAAAGACCCTGAAAGACCACAAAGAGCGCCTACTCAATAGGTTTTCTAACGACATCGGTATTGACCTGGGAACGGCCAATACGCTTGTTTATGTGCGTGGAAAGGGCATAGTAGTGAATGAGCCGTCGGTGGTAGCTGTGAACCAAAAGACTGGTCAAGTTGTCGCTGTTGGTGCCGCCGCCAAAGAGATGCTTGGTAGAACACCGACTCACATCACGGCAGTGCGTCCACTTGTAGATGGAGTTATCTCCGATTTCGAGATTACAGAAGAGATGCTCTCGTATCTAATGAAACGCGCAGGAGAATTCATGCCCAAGAAATTCCTTGGTCCTCGCGTAGTCGTTGGAGTTCCTTCAGGAGTTACCAACGTCGAAGTTCGTGCGGTTAGGGATGCCACCAAAAATGCTGGTGCACGTGAAGTTTACATTGTCGAGCAACCGATGGCCGGAGCTATTGGTATTCGTCTACCAGTCCATGATCCGGTCGGATCAATGGTTATAGATATCGGTGGTGGCACTACGGATATTGCCATCATATCTCTTGGTGGAATTGTTCGCTCAAAAAATATCAAGATCGCCGGTGACAAACTCAACAACGACATCGTTTCTTATATTCGCAATGAATTCAAGATCCTGATTGGTGAAAGTACAGCTGAACAGGTCAAGAAAACAGTCGGATCAGTTATTCCTGGCGAACCACTCGAAACGACTATTCGTGGCCGCGATCTTATAACTGGATTACCACGCGAAGTCATCATCACTGATTCCGATATCCGCGAAGCTATGAGCCAGTCCATAGAGACATTGCTTGAAGCATCACGCGAAGTCCTAGAGACGACCCCTCCGGAAATACTTTCTGACGTCATGCGTCGCGGCCTGTATCTAGTTGGTGGAGGCGCTCTTATAAAAGGTTTAGATTCACTTCTAGCTGAGACTTTGAAACTACCGGTTTATGTAGCTGAAGATCCGCTCACGGCTATTGCTCGCGGTGCTGGTATCATCTTGGAAGACTTGGAAACATACCGATCAGTCCTAATCGAAAGCGAAGATGAATTACCTTCAAACTCATAATCGTAATGCTTTTTCGCAGCGCCGCGGCCTTTGGGGTAGTGTCGCGGCTTTTGTGATTATCATCATATTTGTGCAATTTCTTGAGCCACATTTTTTGCCGGCCATATTCACAACTTTCGCCAGGCCGTTCTGGCGCGCTGAATTCTCGATATCTAGCGGATCTTTGCGTTCGCCGGCGTCTTTATTGAATCAAAATGAGGAGCTGAAGCGCCAACTAGCCGACATGACCGTGCGCCTAGAGACGACACAGTCGGTTGCCAACGAAAATAGCGAGCTAAAAACTTTGTTGAATAGGCCATCGGCGACGGCGACTAACGCGAATACCGCGACCTCATCGGCTGCGGCCGCCTTGTTATCATTGGTTCCATCTAAATACACTTTAGCCGCGGTCTTAAAGCGTCCTCCAATGGCTCCGTATGATGAGCTCATCATCGACCTTGGTCAAGATGATGGTGTCGCGGTCAACGACCTGGTTTATGCTCCTGGAAACATTCTGATTGGAAGTATTTCTGATACCCTCGGACAAACTTCTAAGGTGGCTTTATTCTCTTCGTCGGGCATGACTTATGATGTTTTGATTGCCAATAACAGTAATCCAGGGAATAATAGCGCGGACTTGAAACCGGCTTTATTTAAGTCTGTTCCGGCTGTTGCTCACGGACTCGGTGGCGGTCAATTTTCTGTGCAAGTTCCACGCGATATTGTGGTGAATGTTGGAGATATCGTGACTGTGCCGTCGATAAATAATAAAACTATTGGCATAGTTGGTGGAGTGATAACAGATCCAGCTCAGCCATTTGAGACAGTGCTCTTCACGTCTCTTGCGAATATATATGAGCTTCGCTGGGCTCTGGTCGATACAAAAACCGATTCTGTTATCAATGTCGCCAACATACCAAGCCGAACTTCTGCCGCAATCGCGCCAGTAACCAAAAATGCAAAAAAATAGGATCATAAGAATTATTTCCGATATAATACTTTTCGCCGCTGTTGCTAACGGATGGTGGCCATTGGCTGTCTTGATCGGTCTCGGTGGTTCTTGGTATTATCCGCGCTTTATAGAGCTGATCATTGCTGGCGTCGCCTACGATGCTTTATTCGGAATGATCAAAGGCACTGGCGCACGTGGTTGGATCGGTACGCTGACGGCGATTGTGTTATATACTATTATCTTGTTAGTAAAGAAGATCATACGTAGATGAATAAAAAATACAGGGAAATAGATCCCGATGAGATTTTGATAGACTCAAGCAATCTGCCGGGGTTCAACACGAGCCAATTCGAAGGCCGCCTAGAGCGGCCGATATCGCGTGCAGTACTATATGGTATAGGCGCTGTCGGTGTTTTGGTGATGATCGTTTTTCTAGCCAGAGCCGGGAGTATGCAGATTTCACAAGGAGATTCTTATCGCGCGCGCAGCGAGAACAATATTTTGCGTCCAGTGCCGTTATTCGCTGGCCGAGGTGTTATATATGACAGGAATGGTAGGCTTCTGGCTTGGAACGCACCAGCCGACACCGCCAAGGATTCGATGGCCTCAGCTATCTCGTCTGCCACCTCATCTACCGCAGCATCTTCGGTTGCGGACACGATTTTTTCGGAAGAGCCAGTCGCACGCCGTGAGTATGCCACTACAACTGGTTTGGCTCATGTGCTCGGCTACGTCAAATATCCCTCGAAAGACGCGAACGGATTTTATTATCAAGAAGACTTCCAGGGAGTGGACGGCGTGGAGAAATATTACAATGAGCTCTTAAGCGGAGTGAACGGTTCGCGTCTGGTCGAAGTCGATGCCCGCGGCAAGATCATATCTGAAAATGTTATCCGTCCAGCGGGTCAAGGTGAGAGTCTGACACTTTCCATAGACAGCCGAGTTCAGTCTGGGCTTTATAACAATTTAAGTGACATTGCCAATCGTGTCGGCTTCGGCGGTGGTGCCGGAGTGATAATGGATGTTAGGACCGGTGAAGTCTTGGCCATGACCAGTTATCCAGAATACAGTTCTCAGGTGATGTCAGATAAGACCGACAAAGCCGGCATTAATTCATATATAAATGATACGACTGGTCGACCTCTTTTCGATCGTGTCATCGATGGTCTTTATACTCCAGGTTCTATCGTCAAGCCATACATGGCCATGGGCGCGCTAACTGAGAATGTTATAGATCCATCCACTGTTATAATCACCAAAGGCTCCATTTCCATTCAAAACCCCTATGATCCGACACTGTCCACTGTTTTCCGAGACTGGAAAAATCTGGGGCCGCTGGATATAAGGCATGCCATCGCCATGTCTTCTGACGTCTTCTTCTATACTATTGGTGGTGGCTACAAAGATCAGAAAGGTATTGGTATAGCGAATATAGATAAATATTTCCGAATGTTCGGTTTCGGCAGTGACATTCCAGCATCTTTTTTCACTAATCAACACGGCACCATACCAACCCCTGAATGGAAAAAAGCGACTTTCAAAGAAGATTGGTACATTGGTGATACCTATCACACATCGATTGGTCAATATGGTACTCAAGTGACTCCGATTCAAGTGGTGCGCGCCGTGGCATCTATTGCCAACGGCGGATCGCTCCTAGTACCGACAATAGTGAAAGGAGGAGAAACGGCTGCTACTGCCGGCGGCGAATCTGGTGACGGATCCGGCGACGCGAGCCAATTGCCTCAAGTCGAGCGTACTATAGATTTGCCCCAGAAGAATTTCCAAATCGTCAGAGAAGGCATGCGCCTTGGTGTTCAGCAGGGAACGAGCGTGGCTCTGAATGTGCCATATGTGAACTTGGCTGGCAAATCAGGTACGGCCGAGTTAGGCGTCAGTAAGGTCAAGGTTAACTCCTGGATAACCGGTTTTTGGCCATACGAGAATCCTCACTATGCTTTCGCGGTTATGTTGGAGAGCGGCTCAGTACACAACCTTATAGGTGCTGCCGCTGCCATGAGGCAACAGCTCGAG
>CAIKDL010000135.1 GCA_903826185.1 uncultured bacterium
GATGCCCGGGATGACGCCTTCGTTGGCGAACTCGCGGAAACAAATGCGGCAGAGGTCGAAATCGCGCATATAGCCGTGCTTTCTTCCACAACGGAAGCAACGGCGAACAACGCGCGACTTGAATTTCGGCTTCTTTTGTGAGCGGACGATAACTGATGTTTTGGCCATATAAAATGGGATTGGTTAGCTGCTCGTCTTTTCCCATCTAGTGGGCTCAAGAACGACGTGCTTCCAATCGCTATCTACTTAAAAACCTTATTTGGTAAGGTAATGAGGATATTAGCAGATAGCGGAAACCGAGTCAATGGCCATGCCGACAGACAACTTATCCAACCTTTGGCCCGAATTTCTCGTCTTCTTCATCGGCCATAGCATCGGCCTTGGTGACATGGATCCTGCCATCGATATGATTGGCCGGAGCATAGACGGTATAAAGCTTCATAGGCTTATCGCCAGTATTTATGATGTTATGCTCCAGACCAGCCGGAACAATGATGGCCATACCATCGGAGACCGGATACTCAACACCGTCGATTACGGATTTGCCAGTACCAGCCTCAAACCTAAAAAATTGATCTACGTGATGAACTTCATTTCCAATATCTTCGCCTGGTAGCAAAGACATGAGCACCAACTGACTATGTGGACCTGTATAGAGGACTTTGCGGAAATTTGTATTTTCTAGTGTAAGCTTTTCAATATTTTCTGCGTATGGTTTCATGGATTTTGTTTTCTTTAGCGATGTTTATAAAATATTAATTTGATTGCCCCAACTTATTCTTCTTTGCATACTCATACATATACCAAGCGATACCAGCAGCTATCAAGATTACGACAAAGACCAAAAACACATTCATTAGCCATGGGTAAGCCTCTGTGAAAGGAACAACCTTTGGTGCCGGTGCGACATAAGAAGGATTGATCGATTCTGAACCAATCGATGACTGTGGCAAAGAATTTTCTTCTATATAAGAAGATATCGAGGAGATGTCATAAGTAGGCAAAACGGCTTTCGGATTGCCATAATACAAGCTGTATGTCTCACCAGCGCGAGTCTCGAATATGAGCGAGATTACTGGGCCTTCAACTAGAGCGTTCCCGGTCAATGTTAAAGGACGGTTGTCGTCATTAACTATTACAAGCTTGATATAACGCGTCTTTTGTTCCGGGTATGTGACGCGATTCGAAGACCCATCAAAAAGTGAGGTAGATACACGCGATATGGAACTTTGACCAACCAGATTCCATGAACCAGGCTGCGTCTCTACTGAGTCGGCTTCGGTTTTGGTATCAATACCATCAGCAGCATACACCAAGACCTTGCGAGCATAATTATTGTCGGTCGGATTCAGTGTGACAGCCCTGGAGATATGGCCAGATCCGCCAAGATCTATCACGACTTCAGTGCTATGATTTTGAGCATTATTGAAAGTCGAAAATGAGACATCTTTCGAATAAGAAGGCACATCTATCTTGCGTTCTCCGTATATGTTCACTGACGACACACCTACAGGCCCCTCCTCGCCGGAAGAAATAACCACCTTTAGATATTGCGAGGTGTGCGCGGAGAAGTCCACAGAATCTTTTCCGGAAGAATATCCGCTGGTAGGATCGGTGAATCTGAAGATAAAACCTTTGTCAGTTATGATATTCCAACCCGTAGAAGCCAGCGGTAAAAGCGACGTGGATGAATATACTTTGACTTGGCGACGGAAATTACCAGCCGAAGAGCTCATGGAAATACCTGTATAAACTTGACCTGATTGGCCTATATCGACAATAAACTGCTCTTCCCCATTTACCACCGTCGTATCAAGAAGGCGACCAGAGATATTGCCGCCACGCACAATAGCATTTCGGGTTAGGAAATATGGCACTTCGGTTGTGCCATTGGCGATGATCCTGATATCAGAAAAATTCTGTCCATCTCGAGATATATCACCAGGAAGAACAAGCTTGGTGAAACCTTGATCATATGCTGTTGATGGCACAGATATGCCGCGAGAATAATTCCATGACTCTGGCGTGAAAGCGGCATTGGCAACCCCATAAAATGTCAGGCCAACCAAAGCCATAACAGCAAACGTAGCGACATAGATTGTTTTTTTCATATATTTTTTAGACAATTGCTTTTAATCTATCCTTGTATTTCGCATAGATGAACGAAGCTGCCAAAGCGATGACACCGAATACTATGAACGAAACAATTCTATATATCTGACCAAGATCCCACACATCTATCACAACTTTGATGGCTGTGATAATGAACAAAGCCAATCCAAGCCTACGCGCGGACGACATTCTCATACCAAACCCGATAGCTGTGAGAACAGCCGCATAAAGGGCCCAGAATATAGAAACGTAAGTATTGGAACTGTTTTGTGTGCTCGTTCTTTCGGCTTGATAGGTATTATAGAGATCTTGATGCTGACTGGTAGCAGCATATCCAGTGTTATAAAGCGAAGCATTTTGGCTTTGCTTTGAATATTCTTCAGACAAGATCGCCAACTGAGCATTGTGGTAGAAGATGATCTGTGAACTGAAAGCATAAACCGTGAGGATGTTGGCGATGATCACGAAAGCCACTATTCCCCTCTTCTGCACCTCAACAGAGGCGCTGCCAAAGCGGCGATACATGTAAGCGACCACGTAAGCGATGGCTATCGCCAAGACCAATATCACGAAATATGGATTGAAGAAGACGGTGAAGTTTTTACTATTCGCATCCGGGAAATTCCAGAAGAAGAAATTGATGAGTCCGAGGACATAGACGACGACACCCATTATCTGGAAGCCGCGGTTGGAGATGAAAGAAGCGATGACATACAAAACCAATGCTTCTACGAACCAAGCTACAGCTATCCAAGGACCGGAGAACTGCAATGGAACCGCAACAGACAAGAACACAACAGCTAAGCCTGGCAGGAAGATGTTAAGTGCTTTGTCTTCTGGATTGAACTTGTTTACCACAATAGCAACAAACATAAAGACTATAGCCACGAATACAGCCGCGAAACCAAGTACCGAAGAATACTGTGGGTTCAAGATGATATAACCCGTGCAAGCAAGCCAGAGAGCATTTACACCGAGCAGGAAATAATTGAGATTGTCAGCCGTAGATTTTCCAGTAATTGCTCTGGCCACGCTGGACACTAAGAATATGAAGAACGAGATGAATACGAAGAACAAAGTTGGTCCAAGCACATCCGGCTTGTAGTAAACTCCGAACCACGCGCCAAAGTTTACAACAGTTCCTATCAAAGCTATAGCTATGAGCTGTGGCCATTTCTTGAAGAACGAAATGCCAAGAACTCCAAGGTTTAGGATCGTGAGATAAGCGAACAAAGAGAACATGTTGTTTTCGGTGGCACCAACAAGGAATGGCGTGAAAAATCCTCCAAGAGTGGAGATGACAGCCAAGATCGGAGTGGCATTGGCGATGCTTATAGCAAAGCCAAGAGCCGTCACGAAGAACATGAATACTCCGGCCATGAAAGGTGTTATCAAGTGGAAGAAGGAATTCGCAGAGAAGACTGAAAGATATAGAACTGCCAAACCGCCACCGAACAAGAAGTCTGAATAGCTAACATATTTTTTGCGTAATCCTTGACCGATCGCAAGTAAGGCCAATCCCGCGATGATACCCAACATCACTCGTCCGACTGGTCCGATCCAGTCATTATCGAAGGCATATTTCAAGAAGAAGCCTATGCCAATGACGACGGCGGCGATACCGATACCTCCCAATACGCGACCAGATGACTCTTCAGCCACCTTAGGAGACTCTATTGGTGAGCTTGCTGGCGAGGAATTTATAGGATTTACTGGTGCGGAATTTATAGAGACCGTCGGGACACTCGCGGCTTTAATTGGAGCAGAAATGCCAGCTTGTTGTTTAGGTTGAGGTTGTGGCTGCGGTTGAGACCTCAGAGATTTTTCTATCTTGGACAAGCGTTGTCCGTGGCTCAAGACTAACCCGAACAAAATGATAAGAGCGATCAAATCTAGTGGGAACATGATGAGTAATAATTATTAAATAATTAATAAAAGACTTAGTGATAAGTCTAACCAATATCTGTGTATTTAGCTACTTCTCCAGCTTCTGTTACTTTTTTGTTCTAAGTTTCTTCCTGGCTTTCTTGATATTAGCCATTGATTCAACGCTTCTATAAAGCGGCGCCGCCTTGACCAAAAATTCTTCATGCATTTTCTTGAGCGTATCGTTGCTAGAATCAGCCAAAACAGCTTCGGCCTTCGACGACAGATCACGCAAATGACGATCGTATTCCAGGACTTCTGGATGAACTCGTAAAGCCATATCATTCATGCCAAGGATAGTCAGTCCGCTGAACGAACGAGCTCGTGATAGAGCCACATATCCCATACCAGGCTCAAATGACCTTGATAGATCGACTTCCACGGCATCCAAGCTCATTCCTTGACTTTTGTGAACGGTGATAGCCCAAGCCAAACGCAAAGGATATTGCTTTATTTCCGCCAAAATATGACCATCGTCATCTATGGTCCAGGTTGCCTGCTCTATCGTCAGACGGCGGCCCTGGGGGAAATCCGGCGTAGGCGCTGCATGGATAACCGGATCTAGACCATAACCACAAGAAACAACGACACCGAGGGTGCCATTCACATATCCAGCTTCAAAATTATTCTTGACGCACATCACTCGCGCGCCTTTCTTCAGACGCAAGACTTCTGGAGCTAAACAGGATCTTTTGAGCGATTCGAGCGCGTGTTTCTTGCCTTTCGAAGACATCTCGTATGTGTGCTCGACTTCGGATATCTTGTCGAGCTCGGTCTGATTAACTTTGTCGACATCGATATTATGAGTGAATAGACGCGTCGGCATCACTTCCGATTTGGAATACTTTGCCGGCCGACAAGCCTTCAAATGCTCATAGGACCTCTCAGAGATCTCACCTGAACGGATATCATTCAGAACCGAAATGCTCACATCGTCTTTGTGGCGGAAATTTTCTGACAGATAACAAACCGTGAACCTGCCATCGCGCCAGGCCTTAGATCTGTATATAAAATATGAATCGAGACCATCTGAAGAATAATCTTCGCGACGCCTAATGACATCTCCAGAATCACCATTTGACCAATTATTTGTACGCATTATCGGAGGCAATTGGAAAAAATCTCCACAAAGGATCACTTGTAAGCCGCCGAACGGCAGGTTTTCGGCTTTATCTGGCATCTTGTCATTCCCCGCTTTTATCGGCAAACCTTTTCTCAGACGGCGGGTTATGGCATCGATAATATCAAGCTGATAATAATGCAGCATCGAAACCTCGTCTATGATGAGCACACGCGCGGCCTTCAAGCGCGAGACCAGCTGATCTTTATCTGCCAAAGCTTCCAGATCAATCTCGTCCATATCCGACTTTATTCCCATTCCAGACCATGAATGTATAGTCATGCCACCCATGTGCGTCGCTGCGATGCCTGTAGACGCTGTGATGGCCACTGAGACATGGTGTTCCTTCAGATATTTAATGTACTGGTTCATCAGGTGTGTCTTACCACTGCCGGCTGGGCCGGTTATGAAAGCATTTCTACCAGTTTTTAGAAGTGTTAAAGCCTCTTTTTGGGTCATGGGATTGAGTATAGCAAAAAACCGCCCTCTTGGCGGTCTTTTGATTTTTAGATTTAAAATTTTGCGATTTCTCGCGATCACGCGCCCTATTTATTTCTTTGCTTTCTTTGCGTCGTCGACTTTCTTCATCGGCAAACCGATATATTCCAAGAGGGCCAATGTGGCATTCTTGTCGCGTGAAGTTGTGACGATGGTCATACCCATACCGAAGACATCCTTGAGATCTTCATCAGCAGTTTCAGCAAAAATAGTATGCTCCTTGATGCCGATCGTGTAGTTACCCATGGCGTCGACAGAGTTGCGAGACAAACCACGGAAGTCCTTTGTACGAGGAAGAGCGATGTGAACTAGACGATCCAAAAATTCGCACATACGCTTACCACGAAGAGTTATCTGATAGGCGATCGGGTCTCCTTCGCGGGTCTTGAATGAAGCGATAGCTTTCTTGGTCACACGCAAAGCCGGCTTCTGACCAGTAATCTTGGCTAATCTGTCAGCAATAAGCTCAACTTTCTTCTTATCTTTGACTGAACCGAATCCGCTACCAATGACAATCTTACTCAAGCGAGGAGCCTGCATAGCATTCTTAAGACCAAGCTTCTCTTTCAAAGCACTGAAGGAATCTTTATTCAATTCGTAGACTGATTTGTAGTGTGTCATTTTATTGAAAATTATTTAGCCAAAGCGACATTGGAAACATTTACCGGCATTGGCCTCTCGACTATCTGACCCTTCTGACCTTCACGAGTCGGACGCTGGTGGCGCTTGATGGTATTTATACCTTCAACCAAAACCTTATTGAGAGCAGGAAATGCCTTCAAAACCTTGGCGGTCTTGCCTTTATCATCACCAGAAAGTATTTTGACTAGATCTCCTTTTTTGATTTTCATGTTTTTGAAGTTAAAAAATGGTGGTGTGGAATTAGACGATCTCGGCAGCGCGCGAAGCAATGGTCTTGAAACCGCGTTCGGCTATCTCGCGAGGTATCGGACCGAATATACGTCCAGCAATTGGCTCTTTCTTACCCTTCTCTATGATAACCACTGCGTTCTCATCGAAACGGATATATGAACCATCTCTGCGGCGCAAAGGTTTAACCTGACGGACAACCACAGCCTGAAGGACATCTTTCTTCTTAACAGCCTTACGAGGCTCAGCTTTTTGAACTGACAGGACGACCACGTCACCGATCTCAGCTGTGCGGATACGAGTGGCGCCGAGCACCTTGAAGATGCGGCCGATCTTGGCACCGGAGTTATCAGCAATATTGACGATTGAACGTGGTTGAATCATGGTGGGATATTATGCGATTACTTTGAAAGCCTTATTCTTCGATATTGGCCTGCAAGCCTCAATGGTGGCCTTGTCTCCGATCTTCTTGGTATTACCTGCATCGTGGGCCATCAGCTTGGTGGTCTTGTTCATGAACTTATGATATTTGGCGTGCTTCACAAAGCGCTCTACAGAGACAACAACAGTATCTTTCATCTTGTCAGAAACAACAACTCCACTGAAAGTCTGTGGACGCTTCGCTGCGGCCTTTGTTTCGATCTTTGGTTGTGTCTTTGTTGTAGGCATGTGATTTGTGATACTACTTGAAAATGTTGATTTTGTCCAGGAAATTAGGGATTATTTTGTCGATTCGGCTTTCTGTGCATTGAGCGCTGTCATTATACGAGCTATGTCCTTGCGAATCAGCATAACCTCTTTGACATTCTTGCTCTTGGCACCAGCGGAACCAAATCTGGAAACACGCAAAGCCTCGCGCTTATCAGCAAGCATCTTTACGAGATCAGCGGCGGTCTTATTTGATATTTCTTTCATTTTCATGGCTTTGGTTTATTTAAAGATTTTTTGCGAAATTTGCAGAATTATATGCGGCTTACTACCTTTGTCTTCAAAGAGAGTTTTGTACCAGCCTTACGAAGGGCCTCTGTAGCAACCTCGGCATCCACTCCATCTAGCTCGAACATGATGCGACCAGGCTTGACCTCGGCGACGAAACCAACTGGATCACCCTTTCCTTTTCCCATTTTCACTTCGGCTGGCTTCTGTGTGAAAGGTCTGTCTGGGAAAATGCGTGTCCACATCTTACCGTTCTTTCCAGCGTAGTGAACAGCGGCCTTGCGAGCTGATTCGATCTGGTTCGATGATATGCGTCCATATTCCATGGCTTTGAGGCCAAATGAACCAAAGGCAACAGTAATACCGCGAGTTTCGGTCTTATTGGCTTCTTTCACCGGATGCTTGCGCTTGGTGAACCACTTGCGGTGTTTAACTTTTTTCGGATATAACATGGTAGTAATTTAAAAATTCAATATTTTAGTGCGAAATTATGCGGCCTTAGTCGAGCGCTCCTTTATCTCTTTGACGTCTTTCTTGAAAATTTCACCCTTATAGATCCAAACTTTGATACCGATGTCTCCGTAAGTCATGTGGGCCTTCTCGCGAGCAAAATCAATATCAGCACGAAGAGTTTGTAGAGGAATCTGACCCTTCTTGAGTTCTTCTGAACGAGCAATATCAGCACCACCCAAACGACCACCGAGGCGGATACGTATACCCTTCACATCCTTGTTGGCCATGACCTTCTCGATAGTCTGCTTCATGACACGGCGGAATGGCAAACGCTTTTCCAGAGAGTCGGCGATCATGAGGCCAGCAATGGCAGCATTGGACTCTGGGTTGCGAATCTCTTCAATATCGATTTTGAGTTCTTGGTTGCCAAGAGAGATCTTATTCCTTTTCAACAGAGTCATGATTTTTTCACGCAACTTCACAACTCCATCACCAGACTTGCCGATAATCATGCCCGGACGTGAAGTCTTGATGATCACGCGGACAGCTTTCTGTGTGCGCTCTATGTCGAGACCACCCAAGAAAAATGCGCGCAACTCTTTCTGCAAAAACTCACGAATCGTGATATCGGCCTTGAGTGCTGAGCGATAGCTCTTGTCTGTAGCAAACCAGCGCGACTTCCAATCGCGGATGATGCCTAGTCTATGAGAATATGGATGGACTGTGTGTGACATGTTATTTCTTTGATGATTTTACTGCTTTAGGCTTAGCTTCTACAGACTTGGCTGGCTTAGCGGCTTTGACTACCATAGCCGGCTTCTCTGCTTTCTTGGTGTTCTTCGCATTCTTGTCGGCTTTCGGAGCCAAAACCAAGCTTATGTGACTAGTACGCTTCTTTATAGGAAATGCAGAGCCACGAGCCATCGGTATAGAACGCTTGAGAACAAAGCCTTGATCTACGCGGATTTCGCTTACTATAAGATTGTCTTTGTCTATATTGAAATTATTCTTAGCGTTGGCGATGGCTGAATCCAAAAGATCGGCCAAAGGATGCTTTGCTTTCTTGGAGACGTTGACCAAAATGATCTGAGCTTGTTCGATGCTTTTGCCGCGTATCATGTCCGCGACCAAACGAACCTTGCGAGGTGCGATCCTGTAATTTGAGAGCTTTGCGGTAATCATGGTATTGGTTTAAAAGTGGAAAGCGCAAAGCGCACTTGAGTATTATTTGGCAGGTGCAGCTGTAGCAGCTTCTTTAGCAGACTTGGCAGCAGCGACTTCTGCTTCCTTGGCTTTGAGCTCAATCTCCTTCTGCATCTTACCTCCATGGCGTACGAACTTGCGTGTAGGTGAAAATTCACCGAGGCGGTGTCCAACCATATCCTCGGTTACCAAAACTTCTGTATGTTGTCGGCCATTGTGAACTCCAAATGTAAAGCCCACCATTTCCGGTGAAATCTGAGAGCGGCGTGACCAAGTCTTTATGACTCCGGTTGTGGCCGGTTTCTTGCCTGCGATTTTCGAGAGAAGTCTCTCTTCAATATATGGTCCTTTTTTGAGTGATCGTGCCATAAAAAACGGTGATTTGATTTAAAAACAGTTTAAAACAAGCTCCGAAGAGCTTGGGAGCATCTTAACAGAGCCGATTTTCTAAGTCAATAGACCAATTAAAAAGACCCCGCGTATACCCATGTATAGTTGCGGGGCCTTTGTGAACAGATACAGACAGAACTATGTAATGCTCTTTAGAATCGCCTCGTGGTCAGGCCTTTATCGAAGCTGCCTCGGCCTTCGTGTAGAAGGGGGCGAGCCGACGAACCACAGCTGCATGCATCTCCAAATCGGGCTTTTGGATGGAACGAGCCACCAGGATGATCTCTGTCTTGGTCTTGGCGACCTCAAGTGCCTTGACGAGGATAGCACTTTTCACGTTGTCTGGTAGACGTTCGTATTCCGATTGGGTGAACAAGCCCAGGACTTCGATCACATTAGTGATCATTTCGATGACCTTGGTGAAGCCGAGATCAGACAGCCCTTTATGGTGGCTGTCACGGCGGACCAACCTCCATGTATCGAGGGCGCCGTCGAGATCTTCGACGAAGCCGAGCAACTTCTCGTAAGAAGCTTGGGACCAGGTCTTCTCGAATACTTTCTCCACAAGCACACGTTCGTCGCCGGCCAACTTCAGCCAGAGATCGTGAGCTTCTGACTTGTCCTTACGATTCCAATCTGGACAAGTGGCCCAGAGCTCCTCAGCTTGTTCCGCCGAAACAACAAGACCTTTCATCTTTTGCCAACAATCACCACGAAGGTCGTCGTCGGCCGTAGACCGAAAGATGGTCAAGAAATCCTCAAACATCTTGGCCTCCTTAAATGAAGAGTTGAGAAGAATCTTGTCAAGCTTTTCCTGAAGCAGACTATTGCTGCGGTACAGACCGGAGCATCTTTCTTTCAGGGCCTCAAGAGAAGCCTTGCCTTCAGCGGCCGTGACCTCTACGAAGAGGATTTCATCGAGCCGCCTACAGACGACCTCGCTTAGATCTTTCTGGTTGTGCCAATGCTCTTTGGTATAGGCCCTCAATTCGGCTTCACTCCACTTGAGCTCGCGGATCAAAATCCCCATGAATTCCGACATGGTCTCATAGGGAATTCCTCCCGCGAGGATAGCCATGGCCGATTCTCTATCGGCCGTGATGGCTTCTTTGAACACCCTTTCCAAACCTTGTTTGGCCGCGCTTTTGTAGCGTTTGTCGGCGTCACCACCGCTTAGAACCGACTCGTAAAGCCGTTTGTAATGCTCAACGGTCTTGGCACACGAGAACATCTTGTCCCAAAGCGTAACCCACATGTCTCCGTAACCAAGCAAACCAATGGAACGCCCGACTTCGATCACCTCCTCGATTTCATCGTAGGTTGTGGCGAAGGACAGACACTTCTCAATCGCTGTCGTCGCAAATGTCTCGCCCGACCGAAGACCTTTCGGCAAGCGTGCAAGGGCAAGACGTGCAGACGTTAGGTCATTGGCTGAAACAATCTCTGCTTCAGACAACGCAAACCAAGCAGCACGCGCTTTCTTCCAAAGCGGGGTTTGTAGACCTTCACGATCATTATTACGCCCCACCAGGACTTCACAAACTTTCTGGGCACTTTCGATCGAGTCGAGTGGCGTCTGTGCCAAATCAATGCTTTGACGAAGGTAGAAAAAACCTCCACCTAATTCCCTTGACATGGTATCGAAATCAACACAGGACGTATCGATTCGACCAGCATCAGTAACGCTGGGTTTTGCTGAAACAGCCATAATCCGTACCTTTCTTTTGTTTTGACCCGCCCACAATAGGCGAGTAAATCTTGTTTTCTATATTGACCCTACAAAAGAAAGTGTTCTGTGTCAATGAAATGACGTAGAAAAACGGGCCACAATCGCAACACTCCGCCTTTTCTATGCTACTATTTAACACAAGATATGGACGACAACGCACACAAATCCGATAAACACGGCTTGATATCCGTAATTAAAACTACTATTTTATCTGTGGCGGTAGTTTCTGCCACATATTTCGGTTCTTCATATGTAGGAAATCTGGTCTTCAGGGCAGATATAGGAAATTATGAGCAAATGGCCGCCGCGTCAGAAGCTAAACTGAATTCCATATTCAATGAAAATCCTGGCCTCATGGTAAAAAGCGGCATGACGGCATCGGTGATCAATACTCGCAGCATACCAACGTTTGATGTGGACATGCACATACCCGATACCGGCAAGGCGGTAGTCGCAGATTTGGCCGGCATGAAAGTAACTTTATATCAAAATAAAAAAGAGGTCGGCAAATATCCGATAATCTCAAAAGGAAAAGAGGGATCCAGATGGCAAACACCCGTTGGGGCTTATAACATTCAATCAAAAGAGAGGACTCATCTATCATCCATAGGCGAAGTCTACATGCCATATAGCATGGAGTTCTATGGAAATTTCTTCATTCACGGTTGGCCTACATATCCAAACGGCTCCCCTGTCAAGCTAGGATACACTGGCGGTTGCATAAGACTTTCTACCAGCGATGCAAAAAATGTTTACACTTTCGCAGATATCGGCACACCAATCTTGGTCTACGAGGGTACAACGAGTGAACAGATGGCAAAAGGGATTATGATGGCTACAGATACTCCACAAATCGCAGCTGAATCTTATCTGGTTGCAGATATGGGAACCGGTGAAGTATTCGCCGAAAAGAACGCCAACGAGATACGTCCGATCGCCTCATTAACAAAGCTAGTGACCGCCATAGTTGCCAATGAAGCCATCACATATAACAAACAGATCAAGATAACCAAGCACGTCACAGACACTTTGGGAGAAAAAACGCTCAAGCAAGGCGATGTCTTCACAGCGACGGAACTCCTGTATCCATTATTGATGCAATCCGACAACGGCGCCGCCGTGGCATTGGCCGATGCGTATGGAAGCAGTGGATTCATCAAATTAATGAATGCTAAAGCTACAGCCATAGGTATGGACAACACCCATTTCGAGGACGCGCATGGAATATCAGAAAAAAATACTTCCACAGCGGAAGATCTTTTCAGACTATCTAGATATTTCTATGACAATCAACGATTCTTGCTCGACATAACGAAGCTGCCACAAAAAACAATCCCGGCGACGGTTTACAATTCAAGGTACGATCTCTACAATTTCAATGTATTCAGTGGCATGCCAGAATTCCTTGGCGGCAAGACCGGCAAGACTACTGCAGCAAAAGAAACCATGGTGGCATTGTTCTCATACGCCGATCCTGATAATGCTCAAAGCACTAGCACACTAGCCATAATAGTTTTAGGATCAGACGACAGAAAGCAAGATGTGACGAAGCTCCGCGATTGGACGTTAGCATCTCTCAACAACACGCCTCCAGCAGCTATAACTAGGGCTCAGTAAATTCTACGACTTTTCTTTCATCCTTCTATGGTAATTTTTCGATTCGCGTGTGAGCGCTAATATTGTAATCGCGGCGATGTATGAGGCACTAACCTCTGGTGGCATATGATAAGGAATCTTAAAGATGATGCTTCCAAACACCAAAATTACGACCAATGCAGTCCAAACAAGAACATAGACTTCTCCTGGATGAATAGAGTCGTGCATGTTGTGCCAACGACGGAATTCTTTTTCGGCGCTATATATAGCTAGAGATGCACAATATATGGCGGCGACAGCTAACAATATCTCACTGTGAGACAAGACGTTATTCTCAAAAAAATCGTATATGATGGCCAGGAAGAATATCAGAGACCAGAAGTTTGTGATGCGGCGCCACACGGTGAAAGTCCCGAGCTTTTGTATTTTATTGGAAATATTTTCCTGCATTTTTAGTATGTTCGGCGGCTTTAATACGAAGCTATCATCACAAGCTTCTCTATGACGGTCTTGGCGATTTTTATGAGCTTATGGATCATGTCGATATATCATAACATTTACATGACCATGAAAAAAGCAGCTCTTCTGAAGC
>CAIKDL010000136.1 GCA_903826185.1 uncultured bacterium
GCCGACCGGAGATAGAGTTGGTGGCAGTCAATGACCTCGGTGACATTAAGAATTTTGCCTACCTCCTCAAATACGATACAGCTTACGGTGTCAGTCAATTCGATGTTTCTATAAATGAGAAGACCAATGCCTTGGTAGTTGATGGTCAAGAGATCCTCTATATCAGTCAGAAGGATCCGGCGCAGCTTCCTTGGAAGAAGCTCAATATCGACGTAGTCGTTGAATGTACCGGTTTGTTCACATCTTCAGAGAAAGCTCAGGCCCATATCACAGCTGGTGCCAAGCGCGTGGTTGTTTCCGCGCCGGTAAAAGATGCTCCGGATTCCAAAATCAAAGGTGCTACAGTTCTCATGTCTATGAATGAGGATCAGCTCGAAGGTTGTCAGATTTCTTCGAACGCCTCCTGCACCACGAACGCTGGTAGCCCACTTATCGCTATTTTGGATCAAGCACTTGGTATCGAGAAGGCTTTGCTCAACACTGTTCACGGCTACACCGCCAGCCAAGCTCTTGTAGATGGCCCATCCAAGAAAGATCTTCGCGAAGGCCGCGCTGCTGCGCAGAATATCGTGCCTTCTTCCACTGGCGCCGCTATCGCCGTCACACAGGTCATGCCAGCGCTCAAAGGTCTTTTCGATGGCATATCCATACGCGTTCCAGTTGTCACTGGTTCTATTGTGGATGTAACTTTTGTCGCTAAGCGCGCTACGACAGCCGACGAAGTAAATGGCCTGCTCAAGAAAGCCGCCAAAGAGCCGCGCTGGAATGGTATATTCACAGTGACCGAGGAGCCACTGGTTTCTCACGATATCATCGGCAATCGCCACGCTTCCATAGCTGATCTGGCGTTTACACGCGTTGTTGGTGGTAACTTGGTTAAGGTGCTCGCTTGGTATGACAATGAAATGGGATATACATACACGCTCGTAGATCATGTGGTCAAGGCGGGGATGTTGGTGTAAGACATGGAGATCTTTAGTTAAACTTTAATCAAAATAATGAAAACAAAAAAACAATCTACGAAAAATGAGGCAATAAAGCACCCGCTTATAGTCCTCGCCGCTGATCACGCCGGTTTCAAACTCAAGGAATCCGTGAAGGCCTTTCTGATCGCTGAAGGCTACAATATCCTCGATGTCGGTGCGCATGAGCTCGTGGATGGCGACGATTATCCAGTTTATATGACTGCAGCTGCCATGAAGGTTGCTGAAGATCTTAGCGGAGCTACTAAGGCCGTTATCTTTGGCGGTTCAGGCCAAGGTGAGGCCATTGTCGCCAATAGATTTCCTGGTGTTCGTGCAGCCGTGTGGTATGGTGGCAATGAAGAAGTCCTGGAATTCTCACGCAAAGACAACGACTCCAACATCCTTTCGCTTGGTGCCAGATTCGTGGATGATAAGATTGCTTGCCATGTCATCGAACTTTGGCTGACTACACAATTTTCCGGCGACGTGAGGCACGAGAGGAGGATAAAGGAGATAGATTCAATAGAATAATGAAAAAGATCGAAATCATTCCCGCCATACTTCCTCGAGACTTCGCTGAGATTGCGGAGAATATCGAGCTCATAAAAGGCTTCACGAAGACCGTGCAGATAGATATTTGCGATGGGCATTTTGTGTCATCTTTTACTTGGCCATACAAGAAGCACGATGACTCTTATGAAAAGATGCTTCACGAAGAA
>CAIKDL010000137.1 GCA_903826185.1 uncultured bacterium
CGAAGGTACATCTGACCACAGACGATCGGTATGTACACCAACACGAATACCCAGATAAACCGCAATGCTTTTTTGACCTTTGCAACGAACTGATTCGTATTCATTCTTACTTGTCCCTTTCCTTGTTTTTTGATTGTTACTTGGTTGATGCTTACGAAATCCTGCTACCATTATACCATGTACAGTACCAGTGTGTCAAGCTCTCTTAAAACCAGCAAAAATGCTATATTTCAAGGGCTTTTGGCGGCTCTTTGGCTGGCCATTCATTCAAATATTCAGATAAAATCAAATGGACCTCAAACACATCCGCAATTTCTCGATAATCGCTCATATCGACCACGGCAAGTCGACTCTGGCTGATCGTATGCTTGAGATCACTGGCACGATCGAAAAACGCAAGATGCAGGAGCAGGTTTTGGATTCGATGGAGCTCGAGCGTGAACGAGGCATCACTATAAAGATGCAGCCGGTGCGTATGAAATGGCAAATCGCCGGTGGCCAGCAAGCTGGGGGCGGAGATTATATTCTTAATCTTATCGACACGCCTGGACATATAGATTTTTCTTATGAAGTTTCGCGATCATTACGCGCCGTTGAAGGTTCGATACTTTTGGTTGATGCCACACAGGGTGTTCAGGCGCAGACGCTCACGACATTGAACATGGCTCGTGAGGCGGGATTGGTCATCATACCAGTCGTAAGTAAAATAGATTCACCACTGGCACGCGTCGATGATGTGGTCAAAGAAGTTAGTCAGCTTCTGGAGTGTGAAGAATCTGATGTTATAAAAGTTTCTGGAAGGACAGGGGATGGTGTGGCGCACTTATTGGACGAAGTCATAAAGCGTGTACCGGCACCATCCATAGAATCCGGACCGCGCGACAATGAGGTTGCTCGAGTTGCTGAGCGTGCCGGACATTTCCGTGCACTTATTTTTGATTTTCAATATTCAAATCATACCGGGGTCATAGTTTACATCAGAGTTTTTAATGGATCCGCCAAGAAGCGTGACCGTCTCGTTTTCAAGATTGCCGAGAGGGAATTCGAAGCTATTGATGTGGGGATATTCACGCCAGAAGAGACTCCAACAGAATCACTTAATGGTGGTGAGATTGGTTATATCGTGACCGGTATCAAAGAGCCAGGCATTGCTTCTGTAGGCGATACGATCGCTTCTCCGAAAGATACGGAGCCTCCATTGCATGGTTATGCGAATCCTCGTCCGGTTGTTTGGGCTTCCATCTATCCGGAGAGTCAAGATGATTTGCCACTTTTGAAACAGGCGCTTGGCCGCTTGAAACTTTCTGACTCAGCGTTTACTTACGAAGAAGAAGCTTCTGGCACGCTTGGAAAGGGCTATAGATGTGGCTTTCTTGGTATGTTGCATCTGGAAATAGTGACCGAACGACTGCGCCGTGAATTCAACCTGGAACTGGTCGTGACGATGCCGACCATTACTTATGAAGTGAAGACGAAGAATGGCAAGATTTCCAAGATATATTCACCGGCACTTTTCCCGGACGATCATGATACTGAAGAGGTCTATGAACCGATTGTGGCTATGAAGATCATCACACCGCCGGAATATATCGGTGGACTGATGAAGCTTCTTTACGATCATGAAGGCGAAGTCATGGCCACGGATAATTTCGGAGATAACAGGACTATCCTCACTTTGCATATGCCGCTACGTGAACTCATGCGTAATTTCTTCGATGAGGTGAAGAGCGTCTCTTCTGGTTATGCCTCGATCTCTTACGATATCGTCAGCAGTCGCAAAGCCGATGTTGTGCGCATGGACGTTCTGATCGCCGATGAACCAGTACCAGCATTTGCACGTGTCGTGTCTCGACGTAGAGTCACAGAAGATGCCGAGGATACGGTTGAGAGGCTGCATAAACTGTTGCCGCGCGAATTGTTCACTTATAAAATCCAAGCCTGCGCGTTTGGCCGCATTCTGTCATCACGGACGCTTTCTGGTGTCAAAAAAGATGCTGCAGGAACATTGTCTGGTGGAGACATTACTAGAAAAATGAAACTCCGCGAGAAACAAAGGGAGGGTCGTAAGCGTCTGAAGGAGCACGGCAAAGTCATCATACCTCAAGAAGTTTTCGTGAAGATGATGCGTAGCGGAGATAGATAAATACGGCCTTTTATTATCTCCACAAAGCCGGGAAATAAAGCAATATCATACTGATGATCATGAGTACTGCAACCACAGTCATAGCGACACCCATGACTTTTTTAGTTTTTTGGTGAAATAACATAGCGAATCTAGTATACTGTGATATATGCAAAACAGCAACCGCAAATATTGGTGGAAACTGATGCATAATCCTTTTGTTACGATAATCGCGCTAACCCTACTTTTCTTCTTGGTCAGGGCTGCTTGGAATGTGCATCGTTCTGCGGCTTCTGCTTCCGTAAGGCTATCACAGGCGAAGGCGGAACAGAGTAAGCTTGAAGCTGAACAGAAAGATCTTTCTGTCAAGATAGATGGCCTTTCGACTCCTTCCGGTTTGGAATCTGAATTGCGCACGAAGTACCGCGCGGTTAAGGAGGGGGAATCGGTGGCGGTAATAGTCAAAAATGACCAAGCAACGTCTTCCAGCGCGGTTATGTCGACCGCCTCGGTTCAGTCGGCGTCGTCGGCGAATTGGTGGGATAGAACGTTAGAGTTTTTCGGGTTATAAAGTTTGCGGGTATGGTTTAGTGGTTTATCGTGGTCTGACAAACAATGCGGGTATGGTTTAGTGGTTTATCGTGGTCTGACAAACAATGCGGGTATGGTTTAGTGGTAGAACGCGGCCTTCCCAAGGCTGAGACGGGAGTTCGATTCTCCCTACCCGCACAATGATCCGCAAAAAGCCTGAATTGCTTTCTAGTGGAGCATCAAGAAAAACCGCCGGTCAAAGCCGGCGGTTTTTCAAACAAATCTATTATTTCACTCCAAGCAAAGTGCCGAGCTTGGCTTCATCAAATCCGACGACGACTTCGCCATCGACATCTATGACAGGAACGCCCATCTGACCAGTCTTATCGATCATCTCTTTGCGCTTGGAGAGGTCGGTGGCGACATTGTATTCGGTGTATTCGGCGCCGTTAGACTTAAAGAAGTTCTTGGCCATATTGCAATAGACGCAAGTTGGTGTGGAGTATATAGTAATTTTTTTCATATTTTTGGTTATAAGTGTTGGTTTTTATGATCAACACGGTTTTAGATTTATATTGTAGCATGTTATAATAGCTAATTGTATGGGTTATTCACATTATATATCGGACTTCACTAAGCTCGTGGAGACGATTGCTGTTGTTGGAGGATATCCTTTC
>CAIKDL010000138.1 GCA_903826185.1 uncultured bacterium
GAGATATTCTTGAGCGAATTTCGTGATAATAAACATCTTGATGGTGCGCGTGAACGTCTCTCCGAAGCGCTCGAACTCGCCATCCGCGAAGCCGACGGCCTTATAAAAATCGCTTATCCTGGCGCCGGTGAAACAGAATCACTGATGTCCGTAAAATTCATGTGTCCTTACGACGGTTTCTCATATCCGGAAGTTGAGCCGCGTTTGTTCTCATTCAACTCTCCTTATGGCGCCTGCCCGGCTTGTAATGGTCTTGGAACCGAAAGCATATTCTCCGATGATCCATGCAAGACCTGTAAGGGTATGCGTTTGCGCGACGAGGCTCTGCATGTGAAGATTGGCACACATAACATCGTTGATGTGACCAACATGTCTATTGCTCAGGCCGTCAAACATTTCCATGATATAAAGTTGACCGATGTCGAAAAAGAAATCTCGAAAGTAGTTTTGAAAGAGATCCAGTCACGCCTATCATTTATGGTCAATGTCGGCATTGAATATCTGACGCTCAATCGCCGCGCTCATACTCTTTCTGGTGGCGAGGCTCAGCGTATTCGTTTGGCGTCCCAACTCGGTTCTGGTCTTGTCGGTGCGCTCTATGTGCTAGATGAACCAACTATAGGCCTGCACCAGCGCGATAACGATAAGCTCATCAAGACCTTGTTGCATCTGCGCGATATCGGCAATACCATATTGGTTGTTGAGCACGACGAAGATACTATGTTCGCATCGGACTTTTTGGTGGATATCGGACCAGGCGCTGGTGTGCACGGCGGTGAAGTCGTTGTCACTGGATATGTTGACGACCTGCTCACGGCCAAGAAAAACACTTCGGGCTCGCTGACTCTGGCATATCTGCGCGGTGAAGAGAGGATAGAGATACCGGAGCGTCGCCGTGACCACAAAGGCAAGATTATGATACGTGGTGGAAATATTTTTAATATAAAAGACATGAATGTGGATGTACCGCTTGGTGTTATGAACGTTATTACCGGCGTCTCCGGATCCGGTAAATCATCGCTCATGTATGAGATTTTGCACCGTAACTTGTCTGCGCGCCTAGAGATGCGCCACCGTACTGACCAGCCGATAAACTGTAAGGAATTCAAGGGTTCTGAATATGTTGGACGAGTTATCCTCATTGATCAAAGCCCGATCGGTCGCACACCGCGCTCGAATCCGGCCACTTATACTGGTGCCTGGACACATATCCGCGACATGTTCGCCTCAGAACCAGAGGCTCGCGCGCGTGGGTGGGGTCCTGGGAGATTCTCATTTAATAGACCAGGCGGACGTTGCGAAGCCTGTGAAGGTAATGGCGAGATCGCTGTGGAGATGCATTTTTTACCGACAGTTTATGTCACTTGCGATGTCTGTAATGGCACACGCTTCATGAAAGAAACATTGGAGATAAAATTCAAAAAGAAGAATATCCATGAAGTTCTAGAGATGACTATAGAAGAAGCTTTGAAATTCTTTGTTGATATTCCGGCAATCGAGGATCGTTTGCAGTCGTTGAGCGAAGTGGGCTTGGGTTATGTGAAGCTCGGTCAGTCCGCCACAACTCTTTCCGGTGGTGAAGCTCAGCGTGTGAAGATCTCCTCGGAGCTTTATCGTGCGCACATGCAGAAAACTATTTATTTGTTAGATGAGCCGACGGTTGGTTTGCATTATGAAGACGTGAAGAAATTGATCGAGATCCTGCAAAGGCTTGTGCAAAAAGGGAATACGGTCGTGGTTATCGAGCACAATCTTGATCTGGTCAAGAGCGCCGATCATGTCATCGATATTGGTCCTGAGGGTGGCGAACATGGAGGTCATATTGTGGCAAAAGGCACTCCTGAGGATGTGGCGAATAATGCTAAGTCATACACGGGCCAGTATTTGAAAAAGGTTTTGGCGCGGGGGTAGTTTAGTGGTGGCGGAAAAAATGGCAGGGTGGCGCACGTCTCTTAGGCATAGTTGGTACTTTGACCGGAATCCGGTCAAAGTTACGATGTACCAAAAGTGTATGTGCCCAGAGCTCTCGTTTCCGTAATCAAAATCCGTCGCCCAATAAAAAAGCCGGCAAAACATCTCTGTTTGCGCGGCTTCGAAATCTAACAACGGCAAATCGTGCCGTTAGCGCCCGATGCTCTTCTTGTTGCAGTAGACGGTGACCGCCAATGCGATACCGCCAGCGCATATCAGTATGACAGCGCCAAGCATCAGCATGGCGCCGATCACCATGTATTTGAGTGGTGATGGGAATTGGTAATCTTCCACCGACTCCTCTTTTTTAACCGACGCTTTTGGTTCCCGATCAGGGTCCCAGATTCTCTGTGGCATTTGTGACTCCTCCTGTATTTGTTTGTATTTCCCCTTGCAATCAATCCGAAATGACTCTACACTGTTTTGTATGCGCCGTCAATACATTAAAAAGCTCAAACTTCCAGACAAACCAGGTGTCTATATTTTCCGCGATCAGCGCGGAAGGCCTATCTATATTGGTCGAGCGACGTCATTGCGCGACCGTGTTAAGAGCTATTTCAGCAATGATCTGATAGAGACTCGTGGGCCGCGCATCGTGGACATGGTGAC
>CAIKDL010000139.1 GCA_903826185.1 uncultured bacterium
ACAAACTCATTCTTGACCACATCTTTGTGGACCGGACGCGAATAGCGGCGCATCGACATAAGTATGCCGAGAGCCAAAAATTCAGTCACCAAGTGTGTGCCACCATAACTCATGAGCGGCAATGGCGTACCAGTCACTGGCAGTAAGTGTATATTCATACCGACATTAACAGTGATATGCACGATGAAAAAGACGGCCACTCCCGCACCATAAAGGATCTCGAAATTGGTCGCACCTCGCGAGGCATGAAGTATGATCCTCCAGATAATAACGCCAAATAGAGAGAACAGTATAAGGACGCCAACAAAACCCCATTCCTCTGCAAAAGCCGCAAAGATGAAGTCGGTCTGATATTCCGGCAAGAATTTCAAGCGCGACTGTGTGCCATAACCGAGACCCTTCCCCAACACACCGCCAGAACCAACCGCGATAGTGGATTGATAAGCGTTATAGCCGGCGCCATGGATATCCGCAAGAGGATTCAGGAAATTGCGTATGCGATCCTTCTGATATTCCTTGAAACTAAAGCACCAAAGGAGAGACACTACGACACAGACTAGGCCGGCCATTACCAGAAGATGTTTCTTAGATATTCCGGAGACCATCACCATGCCGAGCCAGATAAAGAAAATGATCATGGCCGAACCAAGATCAGGATGTACGATAACCAAAGCAAACAAGATGAGAGCATAGACTCCGGAGACAATAAGGTGACGAAAATTAGCTATCTCGATGTGACGTCTGGAGAAATATTTTGCCAGAACTATTATCAGAATAAGCTTGGCAAAGTCAGAGGGTTGGAATGAGAACAATCCGAAAGAAAACCAAGATGCCGCACCGTGCGATATCTTCCCCACCAGGAACAATCCCGCCAGAAAGCCACAAATCACCACGAACAGAGTAGTCAACACTCGAGTTGATTTCAAGAAGCGCACATCCGTACGACTGACAACAAAGAATACCGCCAAAGCTATCACAATCCAGACCAGTTGGTGCAGAGCGAAAGAATTGTCTCCGGTGAAAGAGTACATGGTCGTGAGCCCGGCCGCCAAGATCGGAATGCATGCACCAACTAACCACCAGTCTATACCGATGCTCGAATTGTGACCAACTACCTGATAGTTGTTGATGTTGCTTATCTTTCTCAATAATCTTCCCATGTGACTATTCTGCCACAGGAAGCACTTCTATGGAAACTACCTTACCTTGATGATTTTCAGCCCAAGTGAAAGGAGCGTCCACCAGACCCAGGCCATCTATACCATCCACAATCGTTTTGGAGAAACCGACGACATTGGAATTAGCGTCAGAGAGCACAACATATACAGACATTCTACCAATGGGTTTGACACTATCGTTCTTCAAAGTAACCAAAAGCGATGAGCCTAGCTGGTCTTCGGAATATTTTTTATCGACTACGGAAAGCGAAGTTAGAGTATCGGCTTTTTTCCGCCAATCAGGTGCACCGGTAAATTCAAAGAATGCTCTGTAGGGTATCCTCTTACCAACCGGTACTGACCCCAGAAAAGCTAGCGTATTCCTATTGGGCGGCAGATTGACCACTCCGGATTTGTCTACGATCTGATCACTCTTGGCATCAAAAAGAACCATGTGGAATGGTACATTCCACGCCTGGCCTTCACTATTAGGATTTGTAATGTAAGCGACGATATTATATGAACCTGGCACAAGCTGCTCAAAGCTAGTCCAAGAAACTATCGGCTGCAAGAATGAGCTCGGGCACAATCTCACGCATGAGCCGCCACAATCAACACCAGTCTCGGTGCCATTCATTATCCCGTCGAAACAAGTCGGTGGTTTGTAGAGGTTCACAAATAGCTCGTAGCCGACTATGGCCAATATGATAGCCGTCAGCGTGCCTCCGTACATGAATCTCCTTTTACTAGCCCAAGATGACATGGGGAAATTATAACACAAATAACAAAAAACCGGCCTTTCCTCGCCCAACAAAAAAGTCGACTTGCGTCGGCTTTTTCTTGAGAATTTTTTGAACCCTATGTTCTGGCGACAAGCTACTTTCGCCCTTTCGGACTATCATCGCCGCAACTACGTTTCACTTCCGTGTTCGGAATGAGAACGGGTGGTGCCATAGCGCCAAATCACCAGAACGCAGGGTTCAATCCGCGTATTCAT
>CAIKDL010000140.1 GCA_903826185.1 uncultured bacterium
ACCAGCCTGTGGAATGAGGCTTTGAAACATCTAACAGGTAAGCCTGTTGTAGCGTGGCCAGCAGAACACACTAGGTCAATAGATTTTTATAAAAAATTAGGCTTTATAGCTACCGGAGAAAAAGAGTTAGGAGAAGCTATGCTTAGTAGCGGAAGTAGAATGATGGGGATAAAAATGGTTTTGAAAAGATGAGTCGATCATTTTGAAGATGATGATTTTGTTGTAAAAGTTATATACATTTTGAAAAATTCGACTAACTTTTTATTGAATCAAGACATTTACGAATTTCTTTCAAAGATCTTAAGTGTATAACTTTATCTTCATAAATCTTGAGCATTTCACGAATTGTGGGTAAGTGATTGCCATACCCCTTTTTATATTTCTTGTAGGTTATGTGCCTCAGTAGTTTGTATAAATCAATCAATCTTTCATTTTTTCTGCCTAGAGATCGTCTGATTATAAAGTAATACTGTGCCAAAATATTGTTGAATTCTAAAAGATAGATTGTGTCTGCAACCTCCATACCTCTTTGGGTGAGATGGCGGGTTCCACCCTCTACAATCCATTCATCCTGATCATATATTTTTCTGATATCTTTGATACTCTGTTCTTTATTGTTTGGCTCAGTGAATTTATTTTTCCAATAGAAATCATCAGTGGAGTAAAAAGTAATACCCATTTTTTCTGATAGTTTCTTTGCAAAGGTACTTTTACCTCTTCCAGAGTCTCCCAAGATTAGAATTCGATTACTCATTTGTTTTCTTATTTTAACTCATTTCTCAAGCTTTGAGTAGAAAACTTAGAAAGGAAAAACCTCACGAAAATGTGAGATTTTTCCTTCAAATATTTATCTATCTCGGTCGCTCAACTGCCTCCAGTGAGTCAGTCCCTCGATAAAAAATACTGTCTGCGGAGAGAGGGAGATTCGCCCGCGACTCTCGGCTGACCAGTCAGCCTCGGTCTGGGCACCGCCTCGCGGACTCGCCTGCTGGCTCGTCATCGCTCCGGCGTTCTCATCACCCTTCACTCGACGCCCGTTTCAGACGGACTTCGCCGTCTTCAACGGTCGTTGCGGAGAGAGGGAGATTCGAACTCCCGAAACCCTTTCGGATTTACGTCCTTTCCAGGGACGCCCATTCGACCGCTCTGGCATCTCTCCATATTGGACACAAAACACACCCCACCTAGATTAGCAGAAAAACGCCAATTAGGCGACATACCTTAACCTGTTTTCATACCAGAGACATTTTTTCCAAGCACAGTATCTAAATATTCCACCAGATTAAGCAGCGATAGCATGTCCTTCGAATTAGAAATGATCTTGGGAACATATGTGTAGACATGATTATCACAAAACTCGAAATTCAGACCGCGAGCTTTTTCGATCAATATCTCCATGATGTCCGGAGTGAAGATTTGATAAGCCTCGACTTCAGTTCCTTGAGGAACACGCAAACTAAAATACTTGTTGAAATCCCCTTCCAGGACAACGGATCGGTCATCCAGTGAAAACTCCAACCAATCGATATTCTGCAGAAAAGATTTGGCGTGGAGTTTGATATCTGGCAAATCGGAATCGTAGGTCGCCTCACAGATAGTAAACTCATAAGTATGCGAGTTCTTGCCACTACCAACAGTGGTTTCATACATAAATATACGTATCGGGATATTTTTATAGTTTCCACTTAATACATTGGTTATTTTTTGACTGTAACCAACTGAAAAAAGTTTACCTCTTACGGAACTGATATCAATCCTGGGACTGTATGAAAATCCTATAAGCGAAGCGAATTCGCTCATAAATGCGGCCTTGGCCTTAGAGTAAGCCACTACATAGAAAATACCGGAAACAAATAACACCAGACCACTCATGTGAAATACGAGCGGTGGCACAGTGAACGTAACGAGAGCTCCGATACATACAGCTAAAAAGATATAAACAAAATATACCTTATCGAAATATTTCCAAGCTGAAACTTTGAACTCTCTTATTTGCTGTGATGATGTTTGATCCATAATGATCGATTAGGCGACGTCCATCCCTCTCAAAGCCGCTATCCTCTCTTCAGTTGGTGGATGCGTCATGAAAAGCTTGGCGATGCCTTTGACGGCGCCAACACCAAACGGATTGGAGATGTACAAATGGGCCGTGGCGTGATTGGCAGTAGTCATTGGGTGACCGTAAGCAGATATTTTTTCGAGAGCCGAAGCTAAACCTTCAGGATAACGCGTCAAAAGGGCGCCGTCTGCATCAGCGAGAAATTCACGCTTACGTGATATGGCCATCTGTATGAGCTGTGCGATTATCGGAGACAAGATCACAAAGATTATCCCGACGATAGCGATAATCGCTCCGGCCTCACCTCCACTATCATTGCTGCGACGTCGACCACCACCAAGAAAAGAGCTCCTCATGAAAATATTGGCAATGATGGCAATGAAGCCAACAAGGACAACCACGACCGTCTGTAAGAGGGTGTCGCGATTACCTATATGGGAGAGCTCGTGTGCCAAGACTCCAGAGAGCTCATTCTTGTTCATCATGCCAAGAAGCCCACTAGTAACCGCCACCGCAGCATGCTCTTTGTTGCGACCAGTCGCAAAAGCATTTGGAGCTGGATCATTTATGATATAAAGCGCCGGCATCGGCAATCCAGCGGTAATGGCCAAATTCTCAACCACACGGAAAAGCTCCGGCTGCACCGATCTGTCAGCAGGAACAGCGTGAGCCATTGAAAGCGATATCTTATCTGAATACCAGTAACCAGCCACGTTCATTGCTACCGAAAAGATCACCGCTATATATAAGATGATCTGATTGTCATAGTAATAACTTATGAACCACCCAAGAGCTATAACTATGGCAAAAAACATGGCCATGAGAAACCACGTACGACGTACATTTTTACCCTGTTGCGTGTAGAGAGTTGCCATTAAAACTTAACTTCTACCGGCTCTTTGACTGCGGCAGCTTCAGCGGCATCGAGCTGGAAGAATTCCATAGGTGCGAAGTTGAACATGGAAGCAATGACATTGCCTGGGAATACTTGGATCGATGTGTTCAAGTCACGAACATTGCCGTTATAGAAACGACGAGCGGCCTGAATCTTGTCTTCGGTGTCAGAGAGCTCAGTCTGCAAAGCCATGAAGTTCTGATTGGCCT
>CAIKDL010000141.1 GCA_903826185.1 uncultured bacterium
AGAGATATTGGAAAATATTTGGAGTCAAAAAATATTTGTCCGCAGAATTATTTTATTTCATTGGCTGAAAAAGATTATTCAAGCCAGTTTAGTTTTTTATTAGACAAGCCAAAGAAGGCTGATTTAGAAGGTTATTTATTTCCTGATACATATTTTTTCTATGCCAATGCCACACCAACTGAAGTGGTAGACACCATGCATTCCAATTTCAATAAACACATCGCGACCTTAAGTAACGAGATTAAGACATTCGGTAAACCTCTTGGCGATATCATAACAATGGCCTCGATAGTTGAGAAAGAGGCGACAAGTAGCATCGATAGGCAGATTGTTGCCGGGATTCTCTGGAAGCGCCTAGAAAATAATATGCCACTTCAAGTCGATCCGCCATTTTTCTTCTTTCTAAAAAAAACTTCTGATCAGTTGACTCTGGCTGATTTGGCTACGGATTCTCCGTACAATCTATACAAACACACTGGATTACCACCAACAGCCATAGATGATCCTGGTCTGGATGCAATCTTGGACACTGTGACCGCCACCACGACCAAGTACTTTTTCTATCTGTCAGATAAAAATGGAGCCATGCACTACGCTACTGACTATAGCGGCCACCTGGCTAACAAAGAGAAATATTTACGTTAACAAAAAAGACCACCTAGTTCACCGAACATTACGGTGTGCGGGGTGGTCAATGTTTTATGATATTAGCTTTTTTCAAGTGCCCGTGAATATAATTTTTGTCCACGGCTTGCTCGGCACCATGCCCCAGAGCTTCTTCGACAGTCTTAATCTTGATATCCACCGACATCAGCCAAAGACGAACCTTCGGCTTCGTCTTTCGCACGTGGATAATCAGATCGATACCGGTCATCCCGTCTTTCATGTTGAGATCGGTTATGACCATGTCAATTTCCAGTCTGGGCAACATGCCGACTGCATGCTCGCCACTTGGCGCTTCATGTACTATATGGCCATGTTCCTTGATGCCTTTGACGATCTCATTTCTCACGAAATCATGATCGTCAACAACCAGGATTCGCATTTTTTATTCCTTTCTTTTTACTGATTTCGATGCTACCTTATAAAACATGATTCGTCAAATAACCCACTCCAAAACGCGGAATCCGGCTGGCGCATTCACAAAAAAGGTTTTTGTCGGTCTTTCCGGCGGAGTCGACAGCGCAGTGTCGGCAGCATTGCTCATAAAAGCTGGTTATGATGTCACTGGCGTGTATATAAAGGTCTGGCAACCTGATTGGATTCACTGTACCTGGAAAGAAGAGAGGCGCGATGCCATGCGCGTAGCGGCGCATTTGAATATACCTTTCGTGACTTTGGATCTTGTAAATGAATACAAGCGCGGTGTTATCGACTATATGTTAGCCGAATATGCCGCTGGTCGCACCCCGAATCCGGATGTGATGTGCAACCGTGAAGTTAAGTTTGGCGGTTTTTGGCAATGGGCACACAAAAATGGCGCCGATTTCGTCGCTACTGGTCATTATGCCAGAATCTCTGGCGGCAAGATCAAAAGGATGTTGGCGGGTATAGATAAGAACAAAGACCAGTCTTATTTTTTGTGGACTTTGAACCAAGGTGATCTCAAACACATTTTATTTCCTGTCGGTCATTTGGAAAAGCCCCGGGTGCGCACATTGGCCAAGAAGTTTGGTCTGCCAAATGCTGACAAGAAAGACAGCCAAGGCCTCTGTTTTATCGGCAAGATCGATATAAAAGAGTTTTTGGCTCATTACATAAAAAATTCTGGAAGGGCCGCAAAGCTAGGGAAAGTTCTGGACTTGGCTGGCGAAGTGATAGGTAAACATCCTGGGGCGTTATTCTTCACCTTAGGCGAACGCCACGGTTTTACCATTACAAAGAAAACTACTCACGATGGTAGATATTATGTTGTGGCTAAAGACATGAAAAAGAACACTATTACTGTCGGCTCAGCGCGCGATACTGGCAGGTTGATGATACCAGGCGACCGATTCGCTTTTTCAAATGTTGATATCATAAATACCAATTGGACGCGGATTATTTCCAAGATTGGTTCGACGGTTCAGGTACGCACGCGCTACCGCCAACAGCTCATCGGTGCAACAGTCTTGGCGATATCTGGCAAGAATAAGAGGGCTCGACTGAAGCTTGAGTCTTCAACTGACCCGATCACTCCAGGTCAGTCACTAGTTATATACAAAGGCGAAGAATGCTTAGGCGGCGGAATTATACTATAATGTCCGCATGAATCATCTCATGCGCATCACTAAGTCCGATGGCACAACCCAACTTTTTGAGGAAGAAAAATTGGTGAACTCGCTCAGGCGCGTCGGCGCTTCGCAGGAAGTGATAGATGATATCGTCGATGAAGTCGAAAAAGAGATGTGGGAAGGCATGCTTACCTTGGATATATATCGTCGCGCCTTCGAGCTTCTGAAAAAGCATTCTGTACATGTGGCGGCCAAGTATTCCATCCGCCGCGCCATGTTCGAGCTTGGTCCAGATGGTTTTCCATTTGAAAAATTCGTAGCGCGCATCTTCAAGATTTGGGGCTATGAATCCATGACAGACCAAACACTCACAGGAACTTGTGTGGAGCATGAGATGGACGTGGTTGCTTGGAAAGAGCATGACTTGGCTATGGCTGAAGTTAAGTTCCACAACGAGTTTGGTCTCAAATCCGATCTGAAAGTCTCTCTTTACGTTAAAGCCAGATTCGATGACTTAGCCGATACAGTTTTTGAGTATGGTGGCTTGCAACGAAAGTTGACCGATAGATATATATTCACAAATACCAAGTTTACCGAAGCCGCTATCCAATACGGCACGTGCAAGGGCCTAAACATGATCAGCTGGAATTATCCTCCAGACAAAAGCCTTCACAAGATTATAGACAATAATGCGCTCTATCCAGTGACTTGTCTCGTTAGCCTCAGTCATCAACAGAAGAAAGAGTTGATAAATCTTGGCGTCATAGTATGTAGCGATGTCTCTGCCAACCCAGGCGCACTGAATGCTGTGGGCATACACCCAGAAGCCGTAAAGGTTGTCTTGGCTGAAGTAGACATGTTGGCAAAAGTGACAAATTTATAAATGCCTTCGCAAACTAGCAAAACCAAAAAGATGAAGGCGATCCGCGACGAGATCTTGGTCCTGAAAGAATCGCCGCTTTTTGAGTATCGTGTTTCCAATAAATATTTTCCAGTGATCGGAGAGGGAAGTCATGATGCAGATATAGTTTTTGTTGGCGAGGCTCCTGGCCGCAACGAGGCCAAAACCGGCAAACCTTTTTGTGGAGCAGCTGGCAATGTGCTCGATCAGCTCCTTGAGCACGTTGGCATTCCGCGTAAATCTATTTATATAACCAATATTGTCAAAGATCGCCCGCCGGAAAACCGTGATCCGACGTCACGAGAGATCGAGGTCTATGGACCATTTCTCGATAGACAGTTCGAAATAATCCAGCCAAAGGTCGTGGTAGCGCTTGGTCGCTACGCCATGGGATATATAATGAAGAAATTCGGTTTGGATCAGGAGATTGAACCGATAGGCAAAGCTCATGGCAAAGCCCACAAAGCTTTGGCACCTTGGAATGATCCCAAAACCAGCAAGTCGGCATATATAGATATTGTCACTCTTTATCATCCATGTGTCGCTGTTTATAATCCGAACAATCTACCAAACCTTAAAAAGGATTTTGAGGTGTTGAGGAAATACGTTCAAGATTGACAAGTCCTTGTCCAATGGTAGTCTGGCGATAGAAAGGGATTATTTGAAATGAATGTCAAACTTGAGAGTA
>CAIKDL010000142.1 GCA_903826185.1 uncultured bacterium
CATCTATAAATCCATCGCGTTCAAGCCGCTTCAATGCACGATTTATCGCTGAGCGGACCGCGTATGTTATGCCGCGCTTATCTATTATTTTCGCACTGGAGAACGAAACTGCATAAGCGACATCTTGCGCGTCTTTTATCTTCCCCAACCACTCTTCCCTTTGCTTTTCAGATAATTGTTTGGAATCTTTGACTCCGTTAAATTTTCGCAAAACTGCAGCCGAGCTAATGACAAAAACACCTACTGAAACAGGCCCAGCCAAGGGTCCACGGCCGGCCTCGTCTATGCCCACAATCACTGTTTTTTTCATGCTGCCATTATAACTTGTACAAGGATAAGGTGCATTTGTCACATCTGCCAATTTGAGACGTGTTTGATATACTTCAATCTATGGAATTCGTTCACCTCCACACCCATTCACACTATTCCCTCCTAGCCGCTTTACCGAAAATCGACGATCTTGTCGGCGAAGCCAAGAGGCATGGCATGAAAGCCCTAGCTTTAACTGACAGTGGCAATCTCTATGGTGCTATCGAGTTTTATAAAACCTGCAAGAAAAAAGAGATCAAACCGATCATTGGTGTGGACTTTTACGTAGCAGCACGTTCACGCAAAGACATGCAGGCCGGTATCGACAATCGTCGCACACGACTTGTCTTATTGGCACAAAATGAGACTGGTTACAAAAATCTTGTCCAACTCGTGACACTGTCCAACCTTGAGGGATTTTATTACAAACCGCGTGTGGATCGCGAACTTTTAGAAAAATATAATGAAGGCCTCATCGCTATTTCCCCGTCATTTTCCGGCGAGATCGCTCAATCACTAAAAGGCCGAAATCAGGACAAGGCCCGAGAAATCGCCGCATTTTATAAGAAAGTTTTTGGCGCAAAAAACGGCGCCGAAAATCGTCTCTACATAGAGATCACTCGACACCCGGAGATTGAAAACCATGAAGCCAACATGAAGACCTTGGCAGAATTCGCGCGATCGCAAGGCATACCCGTCATGGCAGCGCATGACATTTATTACATAAAACCAGAAGACAGGTTCGCGCGCGAAACTCTCGTACGAGTGAACTCACATAACGATGCTTCTGAAAAAATATCCGACAGCGATGAGGATGACTTCTCTTTCATTTCTGGAGAACGCGCCGAGGAACTTTTCCACGACATGCTGGAAGCGCTAGCGAATACCGCGCGCATCGCTGATTCCTGTAACCTCGAGCTAGTCCTTGGGAAATGGGTCTTCCCAGCTCTCACAGTCGAAAGTGGTCTCACACCAGACGAAGAGCTCCGTCGAGTTGTCTACGAAGGATTCGAACGCCGCAATGTACCCAAGACAGAGGATATTGTGAAGCGTGCAGAGTATGAGCTCAAGGTTATCCGCGATAAGGGTTATTCGCCATACTTCTTGGTGGTGGCGGACATGCTACGTTTCGCTCGTGAAAATGGCATATTAAGCAACATCAGAGGTTCAGTCTCTGGTTCCATGGTCACCTTCTTGGCCGGCATCACCAACATCAACCCGATCGAGTACGAAATACCATTCGAACGTTTTTTGAATCCAGATCGTCCATCGGCACCTGATATTGATATGGACTACGCCGA
>CAIKDL010000143.1 GCA_903826185.1 uncultured bacterium
AACACCAAGAGAGTGCACTGTGCATTCGACAACAAACTGACACCACTTGAAGTATTAACCAAGTCCGATTATTATGTATCTAAATTACCAGTAGAGTGCAGAAATGGGTGGGGTTATTCACAGCCTAGTAATTTGATGTTATTTTTGATAGTATCTTTCCATTGCGCACATAGCGCGCGCATAGCTCAGTTGGTAGAGCACACCACTGATACTGGTGGGGTCCTAGGTTCGAATCCTAGTGCGCGCACATTGTCTTGTTAGTTTTATACATCCTTGCGCGCACACGACAAAATCCGCGAAAGCGGATTTTTGAGTGGGTACACACATTGTTTGTCGGCCTAATACAGCCTTATGCGCAGCATTATGTTATAATATCGGCACATGAAAAAAGTTTCGAATGGCTTTATTGTTCAATTGATACTGATTGTTTTGGCGTTGTTGGCCATAGGTGGTGGTGTGTATTTTTATCATGCTAGGTCGCAATCTAGTTCGTTGGCAGTATCTTCTCTTGCATCAACAACACCTGGACGATTGGCGTCATCAACCCCAACCAAACACTGTGGGACAGCCATGGGCCCTAATGGCCCAGTCGAAGCCTGTGATACTTACAGTGGTCCGGATCGAGTTTATTAATATTTTTTATCTTCAAATGCATAGAACACGACCACAATCCGGCTTCACTCTTCTCGAGATCCTTCTAACAATTGCAATTTTGGCTATTCTAGCTGCAGTCATATTGGTGGCAATGAATCCTGTTCATCAGATGTCTCAGGCCCGCGATGAACAACGCAAAAACGACGTATCTGAGCTCCATAAGGCTGTTCAACAATATCTCATTGATAAAGGATCTTACCCAGCCAATGTGGCAGACAACTCCACAGTTTATGGTATTTGCTCGGCTCAGACATATTCGCAGGGTCTAGATGATTCTGTTATTTGTGGAGATTTGGTCAACTTGGCTCGAGTAATTCCTGTATATCTGGGCGGCATACCAATGGATCCTGTCAGTCCAAGGTTTGGTATCGATACTATGTATAAGATAGCCTTGAGCAAAACCACAGGCATTTATGTAGAAGCTTCAAAGACCGAGGTTGGTCAAGGAGATGCCAAGACTGTCATATATGTCGGTAAGCCACCGAGGGGATATGTTATACCGATAATCACTCAGGTAGTCGGTACCACCACAGTTTCTACGTTCATCAGCAATGTCTCCGAGGATGTCGCTGGTTGGCCAGCTTGGATTGGTCAGGTTATCATACTCATAATCGGTGTTGCCATTGGATATTATTATGGTAAGCATGCCAAGGCGGCGAAGCCGAAGAAAAAACCTCAACAAGATTCGTCGGATCAGCAACCTAGTCCGCAGCAGAATCCATAAAGAGTGAGTTGCGATCTATTATTTATTAAAAATCCATTAAATAAAAACATAAAAATAAAATGAACCTAGGAAAAAAGACGAAGATAGTCTGTACGATTGGTCCGGTTACTGAGAATCATGATCATTTGGTGCAATTGGTTAATGCGGGCATGAATGTTATGCGTCTCAATTTTTCCCACGGCTCTTTTGATGAACACCAGAAGCGCGTCGACGAGATTCGCAAGGTCATGAAGAAGACAGGGAAGACCATCGCTATCTTACAAGATCTTGGTGGCCCGAAGATTCGTATTGGCAATTTCAAAGACGGCACCATCACTCTGCGTGAGGGCCACACGTTTACTTTGACCACGGATGATGTCGAAGGTACGGAAGAGCGAGTCAATGTCAATTATCCAGCTCTGCCGAAAGAGGTGAAAGTTGGCACCATCATTATGCTCCACGATGGTACGAAGAAATTGAAGGTCAAAGAAGTGAAAGGTAATGATATTATCACCGAAGTCATGACCGGAGGCCATCTTTCTGGTCGTAAAGGAGTGAATGTGCCAGGCGCAAACTTGTCTGTCAATTCTCTCACAGAGAAAGACCGTGCTGATCTGGAATTTGGTATAAAGAATAAAGTTGATTTCGTCGCTCTTTCTTTTGTGCGTAGGGCCTCCGATATTACCGAACTCCGTGCCTTACTGGATAAGCGCGGTTCAAATGCACGCATTATTGCCAAGATTGAAACACCAGAAGCTGTTGCTGATTTCGATAATATTCTGGCCGCCACTGACGCTGTAATGGTTGCTCGTGGTGACTTGGCTATTGAGATTCCTACGGAAGAGGTTCCATTGGTACAGAAAATGATCATCCATAAGTGCAACATGATCGGTAAGCCGGTTATTACCGCCACACAGATGCTTGAGTCGATGATCAAGAATCCAGTTCCAACTCGCGCCGAAGTTTCTGACATTGCCAATGCTATCATCGATGGTACCGATGCGATCATGCTCTCTGAAGAAACCACCTTCGGTTCTTATCCAGTGGAGGCCGTGAGGATAATGACCCGTGTCGCTACTCGCGTTGAAAAAGAAGTTTATACTCGTGACACTATCGCCGAATACGCCGACTCTCATGGTGTCACCGATGTTGTCTCTCAGACCGCAGTTCGTACAGCTCACTCCGTGAACGCTTCTCTTATTATCGCTCTCACACGATCTGGTAATACTGCACGCATGATCGCTAGATATCGTCCAGCGGAGCGCATCTTGTCTCTTACTGATAACCCAGAAAATGTTGCCAGCCTGATGCTTACTTTTGGCTGTTTTCCGATGGTTGTACCAACTTTCAATGCAGTCTATGAAATCATGGATGTTGTACGTGCTACTGCTATAGAAAATAAGGTTGGCAAGAAAGGGGATAAAGTCGTCATCGTAGCTGGTATGCCGTTCGGAAAATCTAGTGAGACGAATATGATTTTGGTGGAGACGTTGTAAGTGCAAAAACCCGGAAACAATTAATTCAACAGACACGCATTCCGACCTGCTGGTCGTCTGCTATTCTCGGTCACCCCCAGGACGATTTGGGGAATCGCCTTCGTAACCTGCGAAGAGGCTGCTTCATCGATTGTTTTTGGGTTTTTGTATCTATCCGCCCACCTTCGTGGGCTCCGAAACGTCTGTCGAATTAATTGTTTCCAGTTTTCTTGCTTTCTTATTTGCGTTGTCCCTTGATATAATATCTCGATGCAGACATACGCCATTCGTCCCAATGTGCGATTTCTCGACCGGCCCTTGCGTGAGTATACACTCACAATCAAGGACTTGCCTCTGGAAAAGAAACCGCGCGAGAAGCTGCTAGCTCAAGGACCTGATGCTCTGAACATCAAGGAACTTTTGGCTGTGGTTTTGACGACTGGTACGACCAAGGAAGATGTTATGAAAATGTCCGATCGCGTCATCCGCGACTATGGAGAGAAGAGTATCTTGGCGGAGAAGAACGCCGATAAACTTTCCAAAGACTTGGACATACCTATCGTCAAGGCCTGCCAGATTGTGGCTATTGGCGAGCTTGGTCGTCGCATTTATGATCGCGATTCGTCGGGTTTTGCGACCATCAGGAATGCCAAAGACGCGTATGATTATCTGCAGGATATGCGCAACTTACCGAAAGAGCATCTTCGTGGCCTCTATCTGAATAGCCACAACCGCATTATCCGAGACGAAGTTATTTCTATTGGTACGGTGAATGCCAACATGATTCATCCGCGCGAAGTTTTTCGTCCGGCTATCGAATGCAACGCGGCTGCCATCGTCATCGCGCACAATCACCCGTCAGGTGAAGTCACACCAAGTGCCGAAGATATAGAGATCACTCAACAACTTGTCCAAGTAGGGAAGATCTTGGGCATTTCACTTCTTGACCACGTCATCATCACGAAAGATACATTCACAAGTGTGAGTGCTAGTTACTAATATTGAAAATAGTCGCGCGTTTTTGCGTGGTCATTTTCATGAGATAATATGCAAAGAGATTATATGGTAGTTTCACCGTCACTCGACGGTGTCTTAAGGCATGATTCAGTTATGTATGAAGGTTTGAAGCGTCCAGTCGAAGTGTTGCGGGTTTTAGATGGCCCATCAACTCGTGGCTCCGGCGGTCACAAAAAACCGCCGACTGAAGAACAGATAAAAGTTTTGGAGGAATATTTCAATGACATCTACGGTGTCTTCATGAAGAAGTTGTCGCATTTTGTAGTGGCTGCCACTTCGAAAGCCGACGATCTCGTGAAGTTGCAAGCCTTATTCCAGGAGATGATCAAAATAAAAGGCCTCATAGGTAGGGAAGAGGTAAAATAGTTCGCCGGGCATGCGGCCATGTATCTACCAAGTTAATGGGGCCAAAATGGCTAATAATGAGGGTATTTTTGATCTTTTTGGGTCAGTTTTGGCGTGGGCGGCTTATTACTGGCCGCCACATTCACGCTGTTGACTTATCGGGTATAAGTGTGCTATAATAGTACCAGCTTGAGTTCTTCACATATGTGTGCAAAAACAAGATAGCTACAGCAGTTGAATCGGCCCCTTTGTGGCCAAAATAAGGAGGTGGCATGATGAATGCCAACCAAAATACAGCGGTAGCGGCGGTTCTGAAGCCCAGCGGTATCGTGATCGACGGCGTGCGCGAGACTATCACGCACAACAAACCGGATTTCGACGCAGTCGTCGGAATTCTTCTCTTGTGCCGGTACGGCGCAGAGAAGTTCGTCGGCATTAATAAAGCGCCAGTGCGCTTTGCGATGAACGGCATTCTCGGTAACGACGCCGACCATGATCGGAACGGAGTCGTTCCGGTTGACATTGGCAAGGGCTGTCGCTTCAGTGACAAGGCCTTGCGGACCCGGGAGTCGGGGGATTGTGCTACCACGTTGGTGGCGCGGTACCTCAATATCCACGGTCGGCCGGAGTTGAAACGGCTCCTCATGGAGACGGAGACTTCGGACAATCGCACGGAGAACACGGCAACGAACTTGCCGTCGCTCACCAAGGCGATGCACCGTAATGGCGCCGACCAATCGATGGTCTTCAACTACATGAAGATTATGGCGGAAGCAGTGATTGGTCAGGAGCAGTACTCCTACGCCCCGGTGGCCTGCGAGCGTCCCCTCATCTGGTGGTTTGACGCCCTCGTCAATGAGCAAGGAAGTGTTTTGCTCAAAGATGGCGGTATCTTCGACCGGATGGTCAAGGATATCCGTAAATCCATGGAGCTCAAGGACGCGAAGGCTCTGGAGCTGGCCCATGTGGTCGAATGCCTGTGCCGCAAAGGTTTGGGCGAGACCGACATCAAGCCGTTGCTGCGTTTCGTGTTCGGCCTGATGCAGGCCGACAAGGTCGCGTTTCGCAAGGAAGTGGAACGTATCCGTCCCATGCGGAAGAATATGATCACTGTCCTGGCGACGGTCGGTAACATTCGGAACATGAAGCTTCGGCTGATGGTTCTGGATGGCACCGACAATTCGCAGGCTCACAAGGCTGCGATGTACCGTGATCGTGAAGATGGCAAGAACGGCGGCTTGGCTGCTGACCTGGTCATCGTTCGGAACACGGACGGTTGCGTCCAGTTCTACACCAACAAGGCGCGGACGACCGGCCTGGATCTGTCCTTCCTCTGGAAGGCGATTCAGTGGCATGAATTGTCGTTCGGTCAGCGGCAGAATACCAGTGTCGACAACCTCGGCAAAACCGACGAGTCGATAGTCTGGTACTTCTTCCGGCACGGCGGCTGCATCTTCAATGGCAGCCTCACGCACAAGCGTGATCGGACGACGATCCCGTTGCGTGTGTTGGTGGAGTTGGTTCAGTACTGCCTCTGCAAGGAGGGGTTCGACCGGCTCTGCGACATCCACAAGATGCGGTCGAGCAAGAACACGGCGCAAGGTGGTCGTGGTCAGGATAATGGTCAGAACCGCGGCCCGAAGCAAGGCGGTCAGCGCGACAATCGGCGTGACGGTGGCAAGCGCCATCTCGAGCCGATTCCACAGGCTGAAAAAGATCGGCTCGCGCAGCTCGAACGCGAGCTCGCCGCGACATCCGCAGTGAAACCCTCAACCCCGGCCTAACGGTCGGTTGCACACATAAAAGGTCCATCAGGATACATATCATGCGCAAGCTAGATATGCCCAGATGGACCTTTTTTATTTGCTATAATGACCACATGATTTCTCGCGACCATTTCAAAGATAAACGCATTGCCGTTGTTGGCATTGGTGATCATGGAGAGATGTTGGCTGACATCAAATTCCTAATAAAAGCCGGAGCGCTAGTGTCTGTTTATGACATGCGCAGCGAGGCTAGACTGAAATCAGATATAGATTTTTTGCGTGCCGCCGGATTGGCTAGCTATGTTTGCGGATCGGTGCCGGCTGATGATCTATTGGATATGGACCTGATCTTTTTGTCGCATGAATATCCGCGCAATTCTTCTTTTTTGGCTGGAGCGGACAAAGCCGGTAAAGCTATAGAATATCCGGAAACCTATTTTTTCAAACAAGCACCACCGATCACGATCATCGCGGTCATGGGCGTCTGCGGTAAATCTACTGTCATGAGCATGCTTGTGCCTCTATTGGAAAAAGTTTTCGACGATGAAGAGCAAAAGCTTTTCGATATAGATTTCCAAAGTGGCGAAGGGATCATTTCTCGCTTGAGGAAGATCAAGAGTAATGATGCCGTAGCAGCGCGCATCGATGGCTCTATGACGAGAGAGCTCTACAACATCCATATTAGTCCACATATAGCTGTCTTCACGACAGATTTACCGAAAGACGCTTATCAGGATTCTCCATTTGAGATCCTCTCGTATCAGACTTACAACAACTTCGTGGTTGCCAGCGATGAAGTTATAGATAAGACGCACACATTTGGCTTGCAACCGAAAGCCAAGATGCTTCGCACCAAGGCCAATATAATTCCAGAGACTTGGGATTTTGCTGGCAAAGGTTTGCATGACCGCGACAACGCCGCATTGGCTGTCCAGGTGGCGAAACTCTTCAAGCTCGATGATGAAGTCATCCAGTCGGTGATAGAAGAGTGGAAGCCACTGAAAGGAAGAATCGAACTCGCCAAAAAGGTCAAACAAGTAGATTTTTATAATGACACCACTTCTATGTCACCAGCTTCTACGCAAGCGGCAATCGCTTATTTACACGGAAACAAAGACATTGTCCTTATAATGGGCGGCGTTGATGTGGGTCAGGATTATCGGTCTCTTTTCGCTTCATTACCGCAATATATTCATACGCTCATAGTCGTGCCTGGAAGCGGAACACTGAAGGAGCGATTGGCTTTGAGAGCTCTTGATCAAATACAAGTCAAGTCGGCTAGTTCGATCGAAGAGGCTGTGACTATCGCCATGGAATGTGCCAGAAAAGGCGACAAGGTCTTATTTAGTCCTGGATTCGGCAGCGGTGGCATGGATCGCACTACCAAAGAGAGAGGGGATAGATTCGTGAAGGCGGTGAGAGGGCTCAAGTAAAATATATGAACGAGAATCCTTTTCCAGCCATACCAACTCCATCAGATGAGGCTCATAAAAACAGATCTGAAAGAGAAATTTCTGTCTTAAAACTAAATGCTTTGTATGCTGAAGCGGAGGCGGCGTTTGATGCTGGTGGAAGAGAAGTGGCAAAACCGCTACTGCCAAAACTCTACGATGATTTTATGGCGTTGAACAAAAGAAGTAATGGAGATTGGGAAACTCAGTGGGTTTGGAATCCTGACGGGGATTTGACCAAGGAAGAGTTCGATGCGATCAATCTTCGAAGGAAATTACTATCTAATGCCGTTGGGATCATGACAGCCTCGGGAGTTGTTAGACATAACCTGAACGTGATCTAAATGTGTTCTGATTTTGTTTTTGTTGTATAATGTATACACGTTTAATATGAACAAAGCCTACTCTTGGTATCAAACATTGGTCAAACCTTCTTGGGCTCCACCAAGCTGGTTGTTTGGGCCTGTCTGGTCTTTCCTTTATTGTTTGATCGCTCTATCTTTTGGATCAGTTTTCTATAAGGTTGCAACCAAGAGCGTGCCACCAGTAGTCGCTTTGCCGTTTGTTTTAAACCTGATATTCAATCTTGCTTTTTCGCCGATACAGTTCGGGCTCAGGAATAACGCACTGGCAGCTGTTGATATTCTACTTGTGTTGGGAACCCTCATCTGGGCCATTGTCGTTATATTCCCATATTCCTCCTGGATAGCTTATATCCAAGCGCCCTATCTGCTTTGGGTCATTTTTGCTACAATATTACAACTCACTATCACTTTCATAAATCGTTAATTTATCAATCAAAATAACCATAAAAATATGGACCCAAATTCTAGAAAAAAGACTACGTACATCATAATCACTGTCGCTATAATAATCATCATAATCATCATCATTATGTTGAGACAAAGCAAAGGTCCGGCCGTTACTAATGGTGTTCCTGTGGAAGCATTACCACAAGCAACTGAAGACGCCTTCCACACAGACTTGAATAAAGTTGATTTCGCAGCCCCGGTCTCAACAGCTAGTAGCGGCGCCATAACCCCACAAGAAAAGAAGGCTGTATACGAATCATTACTCTCTGGCTATAAGACAATGACCTCAAAAGATGCTAAAGCCATCAGGGCATATATGACAGCTAAGGCTAACACGCCAGCCGAGAAGAATCTCTTGACGAAGATGACCGATGCTGACCTTGTCTCATTGTCGTCTCGCTTGGCTCAAACCATGATCATGCCAACCCCAGGACTTCTGCTAACACCTTCTACTGTCTGGAATAGATCTGGCAATGTTATAACCATTCAATACTCCGATCCTAACACCGGCACAACCACCAAGGCAGTTATGTTTATAAATGGTCAGTGGTATTAGTAGTAGATAACAATATTATAAATATATGATGTATTCAGTTTATTCACGTTACTATGCATTGCCAGCCTGGGGTGCATTCAATGTTGCTGCAGTCAGTCTCTTGATACTGATCGCCATTATTGCTTTGAAGGGCCTTGCTCTGTGGACCGCAGTTAAAAGAGATGAGAAGTGGTGGTTCATTGCTATGTTGGTCATAAACACCGCCGGTCTGCTAGAATTTGTCTACCTAGTCTTTTTTGCCAAAATCAGATTTGATCAGCTACTTTCCGGCAATAAGCCCAAAGAACCAACAGTTAAATAATTAGTGTGCCAGGGCCAACCCTTGGATGCTCATAAATCCAGCTGCGTGTAATGTCTTTGCAGCCTCTCTCATGGTACTCCCAGTCGTTATGACGTCGTCGATTATAATAACCTGTGTGTTTAACATGTCAGGATTATCTCCAGATAGTTTTGCTAGTACGTTTTGGTCTATAGAAAATATTCCTTTTGCATCTTCGAGCCTATCGGCACGGTCTTTGAGCTTATGATACGAGTCATGATGTGTGCGTACAAGCAATTTATTTTCAAATATGAATTTCGCGACTGTGGCACCATTGAGCGGATTGTTTTCGTAGAGGCTTTTTATCTCTTCCAATAATAATTCGCACTGATTGTACCCACGTTCACGTCGACGTCTTTCGGTCACTGGCATCGGTATGATTATCGTGTGAATTGAGTCGGATTTCTCAAGTTCTTGCAACAGGGCATACCCACCAATCTTCACAGCTACTTCCATGCGTTTATATTTTATGGCCCAGACGAGTCGGCTAACACGCTCGTCCTTGTAAGCGAAAATGGCGTGCATATTCTCGTATTCCTCGGTAAATTTCGGTGCCTTTGGTAGCTTGGCAAGAGCTTCTTTGGGGGTGTACGAGAAAACCTCCCGTTCGGCCGTAGGCCTGGGGAATAGGGCGTCCAAAAATGTGGAATAAAGCAAGCGAAAAAATTTCATATACTATATAATAGTACCATGGCTTCACTGGCTTCATTTTTTGGATCTTTTTTCAATAAACAGGTAAGCGTCCTTGGCATTGACATCGGCTCTTCAGCTATAAAGATAGTGCAAATAAGAAAAAAACGTGGCCATGCGGTCTTGGAAACGTATGGCGAACTGGCACTTGGGCCATATGCCGGCACAGAAGTTGGTCGTGCTACAAATCTTCCGGTGGATAAGCTCATCGAGGCCATAAAAGACGTTTTGCGCGAGGCTAAGACTACCACCAAGTCTTGTGGTATCGCTCTGCCTCTGTCTTCTAGTCTCATAACTTTTATAACTATTCCACCAGTTTCAAGCAAGCAGCTAGCGGAGGTAGTCACTTTGGAAGCGCGCAAATATATTCCGGTTCCGTTGGACGAAGTCATGCTGGATTGGTCGCCGATACCCAGAGAAGATGTCTATGTCACCGATGAAGAAACTTCTCAGACAGAAAAACAAGGATCTGATTTTTTGGTGGTGGCTATTCACAACGAGTATCTGACGAACTATCAACAGATGATGAGTGGCAGCGGATTGCAGCCGAGCTTCTATGAGATCGAGATATTCAGCTCCATCCGTGTGGTTATAGACCATGGAGTTCATACGGATATGATCATCGATGTCGGAGCGCGCTCCACAAAACTTTATATAGTTGAGCGTGGCATATTGCGTGCTTCTCATATTATCAATAAAGGCAGCCAAGATATCACTTTGGCTTTGTCGAAAGCCTTGTCTGTGCCAGTTAGCGAGGCTGAAAATATGAAAACTGTTTATGGATTGAAAGGTGGACCAGAGTACAAAGAATTGACTGAGATCATCACCGTGAATCTGGACTATATATTTTATGAAGCCAACTCAGCTCTTCTGAGTTATCAAAAGAAATATTCCAAAAACGTGGGCAAGGTTATATTGACCGGTGGGGGAGTATTACTGAAAGGTTTTGTGGATCTAGCAAAAATAAGTTTTCAGACGGAAGTTGTCTACGCCGATCCATTCGGTAAGTTGGAGACACCTGCCTTCCTGGCGGATGAGTTTGCCAAGGCTGGACCGGAATTTGCCGTGGCTATCGGTGTTGCGCTTAGAAGGCTATCAGAATTGGATTGATGCAGTATAGTGCGCCGCGCTCCCGTGGCCCCTATTACTTATTCACATGGTTGACATGGCCCCAAATGGGGATATCTTTGCTATAATATAAGGGAATATATGGAGACAAAGTTTCAAACTTCTTTCATCCCGAAGAAACCACTGACTGCGGCCAGCCCTTCTCCTTCGGTTGATAATAATTCCACTAGCGTTTTGTTGTTGGTGGGTATTTTGATATTCGTGGTTTCTGTTCTCGCCGCCGGCGGCGCATATGGATGGCAGGTCTACCTGAACTCACAAAAAGAACAATATAAGTCAGATCTCGCTAAGCTCCAAAATAGCGTAGATATCACCAACATCAGGAAATACAAACAAATGGCCACCAAGATAGATTTAGCCTCGACGACCCTGAGTAAGCACGTGGCTTTGTCGCAGGTATTTAGTGCATTATCCAAGCTCGCGGTCGGCAATATTCGTTTCACTAATATGGACTTACAGGTTCCGACAGATGGCAAAACTGATCAGGCCAAGATCAATCTTACTGGTTACGCCCCAAGTTACGAGGCCTTGGCCTTCCAATCCGATATGCTCGGTCATTTAGAAGAACTGAATCTGAGAGATATCGTCATGAATCCGATTATCCAGGATCCTGTACAAAATCAAAATTCCAACATATCTTTTACTTTATCAGCCAACTTATCTCCTGACAGCATGTCATATAAGCACTCGATACTATCTCCGGATTCGACAGTCTTGCCGGTGCCAGCTAATACCTCGTCGTCCACTAATCGATAAAATTATGAATCGCAACATTACAGCATTACTACTTGTAGTCATAGCCATAGCGATATATTTTACGTATACGCAAGGTCAGCTCAATACTGATTATGCTATCAATGCTGACAATGGTGAATATACGACAGCCATAAGCAATGCCAACACTCTTACGACTGTTCGTGCATCTGTCGAGAAGAGCTTCAATAATATTTCTGCAGATGAGAGTGCGCAGTTGGACAAAATGATCCCGAGTAGCGTCGACAACATACATCTTATTGTGGACATCTCGAAATTGGCCTCAGAGAGCTATGGGTTTGCATTGCGCAATATAAAAGCGGATATAGTACAAGGCTCTGACACTACCAACGGTTCCACAGCAGCCGTGTCAGCAAGTTCTGGCAGCAAGGCTCTACTGACTAACTCTTCCTTGTCCAAAATCAAACTCACTTTCGATACTACTGCTGAATATGGCAGGTTCATCTCCTTCATGCAGGCCCTGGAGAAGAGCTTACGCATAATGGACGTCACCAAGCTCTCTGTAAAAGCTAACGATACCGGTATATATGATTTCAGTGTTGAGATTACCACTTACTGGTTGAAGCAATAACATGAAAAAATCCACCATAACCACAATCATAGTCGTAGTAGTCCTCATCATCGGTGCTGGTATATTTTTTGCTATGCAAGGCAGCCAACCTACAAGCGATTCTAGCCTGGTATCGACAAATGCCGGTAGCCAAAGTTCTGTTGGTGCTGAAGAGTTGGCTATATTGAATCAAGTCAGCAGTATAAATATTAAGTCAGATTTTTTCAGTAGCGATTTGTTCCTTTCGTTGCGTGATGTGACACAGGCGATTCAGACTACAGACAAGGGTCGTATCAATCCATTCGCCCCAGTACCAGGCCTACCGAGTCCATTCTCTACACAGATACCGACTTCTCAGCCGCAAACTTTGCTAGCATCTACTTCGCAGACGAAGACATCGTCGGCTCAAACTTCTCAGACGAAGGCGACGCAGGCCCAACTTTTGCAGAGTCTTCTTAAGAGTCAAGGCCAGGCGTCAGTACATGTACAGTAGTGCTTTGCTCGTAAACACAATATAAATATATGAGCGTTCTAGATATACTTTTCCAAAAAAATATCATCAATAAAGACGATGTGCGAGAAGTTCGCAAGCAAGTTTCCACAGGCAAGACCTTGGAGGATGCTCTAGTTTATTGCGGCGTGAAACCGGAAGACATTTTGGTCGCACGAAGTGAATTCCTAAATATACCAGTCAGAAAAGTAGTAGAGAACTCCATACCTTTCGAAGTCTTGGAATTTATCCCGGAAGATTCGGCGATACATTATCATATCGCTCCGCTTGGACTCATAGATGGTGTTTTGGAAGTCGGTTTGGTCAATCCGGATGATATGGAGGCTCGTGATATGCTCAACTTCCTGGTTGAAAAGAAGCATACTCCTTATAAGATATTCTTGATAACTATCGATGATTTCAACAGAGTCTTGGAGGCATACAAAGGCATCTCCAATGAGATGAGTTCGGCCTTGGCTGATCTAAATTCTGAACTTTTGAGGGATAGTAACGCCGAAGACGAAGAGAGTATAAATATCCAAAAAGGGGAGGGTAAAGGTGGTCAAGATGGTGATCAGAATACACCTTTGATAAAAGAAGACGCGCCGATCGTGAAATTGGTTAGCAATATTATCAAAGTGGCCGTCGATGGCGATGCTTCCGATGTGCACATAGAGCATATGGGTGATAAGGTCCGCGTGCGTTTCCGTGTTGATGGCATACTGCACACCACTTATACTTTTCCACCGTCAGCGCACTCCAAGCTGGTCTCACTCATCAAGGTTAAGTGCGGTAACACTGGCAACATGCGCATAGATGAAAAGCGTAAGCCTCAGGACGGTCGTTTCTCGGTGCCGGCAGAAGGTGGGGGAACTATCGACCTCCGTGTCTCAACATTCCCTTCATATTATGGTGAGAAAGTCGAGATGCGTATTTTGGATCAAAGGAAGGCCCTACTTTCTTTGGATAAAATGGGTATGACCGATGTCAATCTCAAAATGCTTCGCAATGCTATAAAAAAGCCGAATGGCTTGATATTGATCACTGGTCCGACCGGTTCTGGTAAATCTACGACTCTATACTCGATCTTGAAAGAAATGGATCGCGAAATTTATAACGTTCTTTCTTTGGAAGATCCAGTTGAATATACGATCGAAGGGGTTAGCCAATCGCAAGTGCGTGCGGATATTGGTTACACTTTCGATAACGGTTTGCGCACCATTCTTCGTCAAGACCCAGATATCATCATGGTCGGTGAAATCCGTGATAAGGAAACAGCTCAACTAGCGGTGCAAGCTGCTTTGACTGGTCACCTTGTCTTGTCGACCTTGCATACCAATGACGCTGCTGGAGTTATTCCTCGTCTCATAGATATGGGAGTCGATCCTTACTTGATAGCTCCTACTCTTATCTTGGCTGTGGCACAACGTTTGGTTGGTGCACTTGCCCCTGGCTCTGGCGAATTGGTGCCAGTAGAAGGTAAGTTCAAAGAGATGATCGACAGTTCGTTTGCCGATTTGCCAGAGCAATACAAGAAGGCGATCCCGTTCTCCGATAAGGTTTATAAGATTAAGACAACTCCGGATGCACCGAGAGGTATCAAAGGCCGTCTGGCTGTATTTGAGATGTTCGAAATGGACAAAGAAATAGAGAAGATCATCCTCACCAATCCTTCGAGGACAGAGATATACAAAGCCGCTCGATCCAAAGGCATGCTCTCATATAATGAAGACGCCATGATCAAGGCATTCAATAAGCTCATTCCTTTGGAAGAAGTATTCAATTCCGCTGAAACATCGGATGAGGAGATCGTTCAATCTTAATTATGATATAATATCAACATTATGAATACACCACAAAATACAAACAATAACCAACCGACGCCAGTGGCCAACCCTGTCAACGCCGTGAATCCGGCTCAGACTGTCAAATCAGCACCAAGGAAGATTCTTCTGGTGGATGATGACAGATTCTTACTCGATATGTACGCTATCAAGTTTTCTAAGTCTGGTTACGAGGTTAAGACCGCAGATTCTACAGATTTGGCTCTGCAAGTCATAAAAGGTGGCTTTGTTCCGGAGATAGTTTTGGCGGACGTGGTTATGCCTGGTATGGATGGTCTAGAAATGATGGCGGCTATACAACAACAGAAACTAGCACCGAAGGCCACCTTGATCATGTTGACCAACCAAGGATCTTCCGACGATATTGCCCGTGCCAGAAAGCTCAATGTTGACGGATACATAGTGAAAGCCACCACGGTTCCTTCAGAGGTTTTGAAAGCAGTGGAAAGCGTCCTTATAACAAAGAAGCCTATATAAATCATGGATTACCGCAAACAAATAGATGAGATCGTCGATCTAATATTGAAGCAAGATGCTTCCGATTTGCATCTTTCAGCTGGTCGCAATCCCATAATCCGTGTTTCCGGTTCTCTCATACCTTTGTTGAAGCGTGCCATCATCACCCCTCAAGATATGCAAGGGTTTATCGATGTGTTTCTGACGAAAGAGAACAAAGAAATCTTGGCTAAGGAGAAAGATGCAGACTTTTCTTACAATCTGACCCATGCACGTTTCCGCGGCCACGTTTATTACAGTCAAGGATCACCAGCTATCGCCTTGAGGCTTATTCCTAGAGTCATCCGTTCTTTGTCTGAACTGAATCTGCCACCGATTCTCGAGACTTTCACTCGCAAGTCGCAAGGATTCTTCTTGGTGGTCGGTCCGATTGGCCAAGGTAAGACCACCACGCTCGCTACTTTGGTAGAAATGATTAACCAGTCTCGCACGGAGCATATCCTGACTATCGAAGATCCTATCGAATACATGTTCGAGTCCAAGAAATCCATCATTGACCAACGCGAGGTGCGCACCGATACTCCGGACTTCGCCGAAGCCCTTACTTCAATGTTCCGAGAGGATATCGACGTCTGTATGGTGGGGGAGATGCGCGATACCACGACCATGGCTACGGCGGTGACTGCTGCTGAGACCGGCCACTTGGTCTTATCGACTTTGCACACGAACAATGCCGCTCAGACTATCGATCGTATCATCGATTCTTTCCCAGGTACGCAGCAAGATCAGATCCGTGTCCAGTTGGCCAGTTCGTTGACCGGCATATTCTCGCAGAGGCTTATACCACGCATATCTGGAGGCTTGATACCGGCTTATGAGCTTCTCATAAATAACGCCGCCGTCTCAAACCTTATTCGAGAACGCCGCACTCATGAGATCAACACGGTTATAGAAACGAGTTCGCAGCTCGGCATGATCGACATGAATCGTTGCTTGTCAGAGCTGGTTCGTGCTGGGGAGATTACCGTAGAGAATGCTTATACGTATTCAACCAATCCTAAATCCTTGGAGAGGCTTTTGTGATCATCGTTTTTTAATTTCCATCCAAATCAATGTTATTCAACTACGAAGCCATAGAATCCAGTTCTGGGATAAAGAGAAATGGTTCCATCGACGCAGTAAACGTTGATGTGGCTATTGCTTCGCTCCAAAGGCGCAATTTGGTTTTGGTTAATATCAAGGACGCTGGAGCCTCAAAATCTATATTTGGAAAACAGTTGGTTTGGTTCGATCGTGTGTCGAACAAAGATGTTGTCATCCTCTCACGCCAATTGGCGACCCTTTTTGATGCACAAGTTTCAGCTATTCGCGTTTTCAAGCTTTTGGCTGCTGAAACCGAGAACCGCAAGTTGGCCGGTGTCCTCGGTGTAGTTTGTGATGATATCCAAAGTGGTAGCGCCATATCTGGGGCGTTGGCCAAGCACCCGAAAGTCTTCACGCCTTTCTATGTAAGCATGGTTAAGGCTGGTGAAGAGTCCGGAAAGCTCAATGAAGTGTTCGATTATTTGGCTGACTACCTCGACCGATCTTTTGAGCTAGTTTCCAAAGTCCGTGGTGCTCTCATATATCCAGCTTTCATTTTCATCACATTTCTAGTGGTCATGATACTGATGTTTACTATGGTTATACCGAAGATCAGTGGAATCATATCAGAATCTGGGGGTGCCATGCCTATATATACACAGATCATCATGGGTATGAGCAATTTCTTGGTCAATTACGGATTCATTCTTCTAGGTGTCTTCGTGGTGGCCGGCTTCTTCCTATTTAGATTCATCCGTACCGAGGCAGGTAAAGTCGCTTTCGACAAATTTAAACTTAGCATCCCTTACATCAGTACTCTGTACAAAAAGCTATATCTATCCAGGCTTTCAGATAACATGAACACCATGCTCATAGCCGGCATTCCCATTGTTCGTGCACTGGAGTTGACTTCAACGGTTATAGATAACAAGACATATCAAGACATAATAATGCGTGCAGCCAATGCTGTGAAAGGTGGTAAAACTCTGTCGGACTCCATGTCGAATGACCCCCATGAGATACCAGGTATCGTCGTGCAGATGATAAAAGTTGGTGAAGAGAGTGGGGAGGTTGGCTCTATCCTGAAGACAGTTGCCAAGTTTTATGTACGAGAAGTAGAGACGGCCGTGGAAAGTCTGGTCTCGCTCATCGAACCAGCCATGATCGTGCTTCTAGGTGGCGGTGTGGCGGTTCTTCTAGCTTCAGTCTTGATACCTATATACAGCATCGCCAGTGCCCAGTAAGGCGTTATCCACAGGAGGTTTATGTGTTGCAATTATAGTGCTATAATACGTGCGTAACCTTATTAAAGGTCATATTTATCATATTATTAATGTCTAATAAATCAATTATGAAAAAGTACTCAGAGAGAGGTGGTTTCACCCTCATCGAATTGCTAGTCGTGATCGCCATCATCGGTATCTTGTCTTCGATCATCTTGGTGAGCTTGAACAGTGCCAGGACCAAGGGTAAGGATGCTCGTGTTATATCAGATGTTCAGCAATTGAGGACACAGATCGAGACCGATGCCGTAAATCCTTACTATGATGTGAGTTTCGCTACAAGCTGTACAGCCGGTACGGCTAATACATGTCTTCTTGTGACGACCGGCAACTACAAGACTTTACAAGATGATTTGACTACATATTCTGGAACGTTGACAGTTTGGACTACTGTTACAGCAACTGGCAACCATATAAACGCTTATTCTTTGTGGGGCAAGTTACCCAGTCAAACAACAGCCACCTATTTCTGCGTCGACAGCACCGGCAATGCTAAGCAGAGCACTCAAGCTACACCAGCTATCACTTGTTCATAATCAAGTGCCTTGTGTCTCCTAGACAAACCGCCCATTATCAACTGGGCGGTTTGTTATATGGGGTGGGGGCGCTGCCAATAGAGGAGTTATCTAGATCTGATTTAGACTTGCTACATGGTTTGATGTATAATAACGACAATATGTATACTAAACTTTTTTCTAAAAATAGAGCTTTCACTCTTGTTGAATTGATGATAGTTATTGCCATCATCGCCCTCTTAACAGGCTTAATGATGGCCAATTTCTCCACCTCCAAAGGCAAGTCGCGTGACGGTCAAAGAATCTCTGACCTAGCGCAGATACAAATAGCACTCGGGTTGTATTTCGATAGATGTGGCCAATTCCCAAATTCCATAGCAAATCCTCCTTCTGGTACAAATAATGGTTGTCCAACTGGAATAAACCTCGGCTCTTACATAAGCAAGATTCCGACACCACCAGGTGGAAGCCCGGCTTCTTATGACTATGCAGTTAATAGTGCCAGTAATCCATCGGATTATTTGTTACACATTTATTTGGAAGCTGCGAATTCATCTGTCACAGCCAATAGTTTGGCAACATCTCCTTCCACTTATGATTACGCCTCACCACGTTCTTGGTCAACAGTTTCGCCAGCCCCAGCGATGCCAGCATGTGACAACTCTACTGCTTCTAGAGACTACTGCGTCGGACCAAAATAAAAATTAATTACTTACTACATCCGTGGATCTTTTCTCTTCAATCGTCGCCTTCCTCTTCGGTGCCATCGTTGGTAGTTTCTTGAATGTTGTTTCTTTGCGATTCAATACCGGCATCGGCATCGGTGGACGTTCGAAGTGTATGTCCTGTGGCAAAACTATCTCTTGGTTGGATCTTTTTCCGATACTCAGCTTCTTAGCTCTGCGTGGCAAATGCAGGAATTGCAAAAGCAAGATTTCTTGGCAGTATCCACTGGTAGAATTCATCGCCGGCGGTATATTTGTACTCATCTTCTTCGTATTTCCACCGGTTTCATATGTGGCTTCTTTGGCCACGATCATACAGATGATCATTGGTTGTTTGCTCTTGGTTATTACAGTCTATGACATCAAGCACAAGATCATTCCTGATCAATTCGTCTACACATTCTGCCTCTTCGCTTTAGCCAGCTTGTTCCTTGGCGGATCATCGTGGTGGCACATTCCTACAATCAGTCAGTTAGTGGCTGGACCAATCGTCGCATTGCCATTTGTTTTGCTCTGGCTAGTCTCCAAAGGTACTTGGATGGGACTTGGCGATGGTAAGCTGGCTCTTGGTATCGGCTGGCTCCTAGGTTTAAATGGGGGAGTCAACGCGCTTATATTGGCTTTTTGGATAGGCGCTTTCGTGAGCGTTATCTGGCTCTTCTATACCTACAAGAAGTTCAAGCCGCGTACCGAAATACCGTTTGGACCATATCTCATTTTGGGCCTCTATCTCGTTCTCATCTTCAAGATAACCGTGCTAGATTTGCACATCATCAAGGATATTATCGCTTCATATATAGTATAATATGAGCATGAATAAGGGCTTCACTCTCTTGGAACTTGTTATATGTATAACGATCTTCGTTTTTATGACCGCTTTGGTCATAGTCAAATACGGAGCATTCAATCAGAGTGTCCTTTTGACTAATACCGCTTACGACATAGCTTCGGTAGTGCGTACAGCTCAAACATATGGTCTAAGCTCGGCGAACTCGGATACATCGGGTTCGACGCAGTTTACATTCCCATACGGAGTCGATTTTTCTACCTCTCCAGGAGACAAAGTTATTTTGTTTGCTGACTCTTATCCATTGGCTACTCCTGATGGTATTTATACAGCCGGCTCAGACGCCCCGTTAAAGACCTCTACCGTAGTGCGTGGAGCTAAGGTTACATTACTTTGTGTGGGGTCTTATGCTGCGTGTAGTCCCTCTAC
>CAIKDL010000144.1 GCA_903826185.1 uncultured bacterium
GATCTGAACGGTCCAAAGGTTATGTTGGTTTCCAAGGGGGCCACGGAGGAAGTTATGGGTATTTGTAAGCATTATGGCGACTCGGCCACACCCCTTGGCGACAAATTGAAAGAGAAGATAATGGAAAAGTATCGCGAGTTGTCGAGTGAAGGCTTCCGTGTGCTGGCTGTGGCCATCAAACCGGTGACGAAAAAGAGCGGTCACTTGAGGAGCGATGAGGAAGACATGACCTTCATTGGCTTTATTGCCTTTCTGGATCCTGCCAAAGTATCGGTCAATGAAACACTGAAGCGTTTGGAAAAATATGGTATCGAGATCAAAGTTCTAACTGGTGACAATGAGCTCGTCAGCCAAAAGATTGCGCACGACATCCAATTACCAATCAAGGGAATGTTGATCGGATCGGAGATTGAGAGCATGTCGGATGAAGCTTTGAAGATCAAGGCAGAACAGACAACGATATTCGCTCAAGTTTCTCCGGATCAGAAGAAGAGAATAATCGCCATATTGCAGGGCAGCGGCCACGTTGTCGGTTTTATGGGTGACGGCATCAATGATGCCCCTTCTCTCAAGGTGGCTGACGTCGGTATATCCGTCAATAACGCTGTGGACGTCGCCAAGGAATCAGCAGATCTGATCTTGATGAATAAGAGCTTGTCGGATTTGGTCCAAGGAGTGGTCGATGGCAGAAAAACCTTCATTAACACTCTCAAATATCTGATGATGGAATTGAGTTCCAATTTCGGTAACATGTTTTCTATGGCTGGAGCCTCGCTGTTTTTGCCGTTCTTGCCAATGCTTCCGACGCAGATCCTTTTCAATAACCTTGTCTACGATGCCTCGCAGTTTGCCATCCCGCTCGATAACGTAGACAGTGAATCCATTCAAAAGCCGATCAAGTTTGAAATCAGCTTCGTCAAGAAATTCATGTTCCTCTTCGGTCTTGTCAGCTCACTTTTTGATTTCGCGACATTTTTCATGCTGTTTGCGGTATTCCATTTTACCGAGCACTCATTCCAGACTGGTTGGTTCCTAGAGTCGTTGACTACTCAGTCGATAGTTATATTCCTGATTCGCACCAAGAAGATCCCATTCTTCAAGAGCTTACCAAGTACCAGTTTGGTATTGAGCATGATCTTCACAGTCTTCGTTGGTTGGTCAGTTACATTCCTTCCGATCGGCAAATTCCTGAACTTCGTGCCATTACCAGCGCTGACGCTTCTCATTATCTCGATAATAGTGGCTCTATACTTGGTTCTTGTGGAAACGAGCAAGCGCTGGTTCTACAGGAAAATACATTCGTCGATGTTTTAGTTTGGCGCCTATTATTTTACAGCCCCAATATATCCCTAGCCCAAAGACCTGGTCCGGTGACGATGAGCGACAAAGCTAGCACCAAGAGGATCAAATAATAATTCACACCGTCTGTAAGGAAAGCTTTCTTGTGCATGCGCTCTACCAGGCGGATGATGAGATTGATAGCCGCGACAATGGCAGCCGCTTGCGTCCAAAGACCGAGGATCAACAAGATACCAGTGATGAATTCCACGAGAGCCACCATTTTTTTATTGTTAGAAACTGGTCGGCTCTTCAGTGTCTTGTAAGTCCAATGAAGGAAAACGGCGCCAAGTGCGACGCGGATAAGGAGCGGCGATATTTGTTCCCAAGAAAGCAGTGTAGGAAATAGTGATAGCATGTTATTGTGTTATATGATAATAATCCTATACATATGATAGCAAAGAAACCTGATATGGCCAAAACCAGAGAAGTTCACCTTATCTTGGATAATATACGCAGCGTTCACAACGTCGGCTCTATTTTTCGCACAGCGGAGACGCTTGGGATAAATAAGATATATTGTATTGGCACGACACCAACGCCTCTGGATCGTTTTGGTAGAAAGCGCAAAGATCTGGCCAAGGTGGCTTTGGGTGCTGAAGATATTTTGGAATGGGAGCATGTTGGTGATTTGGGCTCTGGCAGCGGCACCACGGGCGCGGCCGCACTCATTAAAAAATTGAAGAAAGATGGGTTCAAGATCGTTGCGCTTGAACAATCGCCACGGTCAGTGGACTATAAAGATATAAAAATAAAAAACGGCGCGAAGGGCGTGCCTAAAATCGCCATCATCCTCGGCAATGAAGTCGATGGTGTCTCTGCCAAGCTATTGAAATCAGCAGATGTTATTGCCGAGATACCCATGTTGGGCCAAAAAGAGTCTCTGAATGTTTCGGTTGCTGGCGCCGTTTTTCTTTTCCGTCTTTTGGACAGGTGATATGATGCCTATATGCCAGAACTACCAGAAGTACAGACAACAGTAAACGGCCTCTCTCGTACCATTGTCGGTCTCAAGATCGCCGATGTTTGGTCTAGCTATGACAGCCCTTATTTCAAAGGTTCTGAAACTATAAAAGATCGCACTTATTTCAAAAAGTTCAAGAAATCAGCCATGGGTCAGACTGTCAGCTCTGTCACGCGCAGAGCCAAGAATATTTTGATACATCTTGGCGGCGGCAAGATTGGGATTGATGACAAGACCCTCCTTATCCACATGAAGATGACTGGTCATCTGCTCTACGGACGATACAGATTCGATATTAAGAATAAAAAAGATCCTTGGGATCCTATAGAACCGGAAGCCCTCAAGGATCCTTACAACCGTCACGTGCGTTTCGTCATATCTTTTTCCAATGGCCGCCAATTGGCGCTTTCGGATGTGCGCAAATTCGCGAAGGTGGCGATGATAGAGCATGCTGGTCTCGAAAAGCTTCATGATTCAGATCACTTGAAAAGCATTGGTCCGGAGCCGCTCGAGGCAGGCTTCACGCTTGAAAGATTTTTGAAACGCTTGCGACTTCGCCTACACGGCAAGATTAAGCAAGTCCTCATGGATCAGGAGATCATTGCCGGCATCGGCAATATATACGCCGACGAATCGCTGTGGTTGGCCGGCATTCATCCGGCTGAAAGGGTAGAGGATGTGGCGCTCGCAAAACTGAAGCTGCTCTTTCGCGCCATAAAAGATTCTTTGACCAAAGGGGTAAAGTTCGGCGGAGATTCCATGTCAGATTACAGAAATGTCGATGGTGAAAAAGGCGATTTCCAAAACCGACATCATGC
>CAIKDL010000145.1 GCA_903826185.1 uncultured bacterium
CAGGTTTACACTCAATTCTCACCGCCGACGCCGTATGTTATAATCTGACCATGTCAAAAATAAAAGTTGGTGTGCTTCGTGGAGGGCCAAGTAGCGAATATGAAGTCTCTCTCGCTACCGGTGCAAATGTCTTGGGTGCTCTGCGCGAAAAATTAGCCGATAAATACGCAGTACTCGATGTCTTGATCGACAAAAAAGGTGAATGGCATATAAATGGCGTCGCCGTGAAGCCCGAGGCCGCTGTCAAACGATTTGATGTCGTCTTTTTGGCTCTACATGGTGCTTATGGAGAAGATGGTAAAGTCCAGCGCTTATTGGAAACTTACAATACTCCGTTCACTGGTTCCGGTTCGCTTGGATCGGCTATCGGCATGAACAAGGTTTTGACTAAGAAAGCTTTCAAGGATAATGGCATAAAGACTCCGGTAGATCGCGTTATCAAGTCGTCACTCATTAAGAAAGATGCGGATAAGATCGCACATGATCTTTTCAGGACATTTTTGATGCCGGTTGTTATTAAACCAGTTTCTGCTGGTTCTTCGGTTGGAGTTTCTATAGCTCGCGACATAAAGGAACTCGTGAAGGGACTAAAAGAGGCTGCTAAACACGACGAAGAGGTTCTTGTGGAAGAATATATAAAAGGCATTGAAGCGACTGTTGGTGTTATAGAAGGATTCCGTGGTGAAACTTTGTATGTTTTGCCGGCTGTGGAGATTGTACCAAAGACGGAATTCTTCGATTTTGCTGCCAAGTATGAAGGGAAGTCGGATGAGATTGTTCCTGGAAGATTCCCATTGGATATAAAGGTTAAGCTTTCTGAATTAGCTCGCAAGGTGCACAAAGCCGTGGGCTTGCGACATTATTCCAGATCAGATTTCATAATACACCCGAAGCGCGGCATATATGTCCTCGAGGTTAATACTTTGCCGGGTTTGACAAACGAATCGCTTGTGCCAAAATCACTGCGCGCAGTCGGAAGCGATACTCACGAGCTTATAGACCATCTCCTGGGACTCGCTTTGAAGAAATAGTCCGGGCCTATAGTAAAGTGGTATTACGCAGCATTCGCATTTCTGAGGCGGGGGTCCGATTCCCCCTAGGTCCACCGATGTTTTGCTTCACTCTATACAAATGTTGTATTATTGCTGAATGGAAATAATTTATTGGAATGAAAAAGTAGAAAAGTTTATCAAGGATCTTGATCGGATCACTTCTTCGCGCGCACTAAATTTACTGAACCTTCTTCAGGAGTATGGGCACTTGCTTGATATGCCGGATTCCAAGAGTTTGAGTAAAGGTTTGTTTGAGCTAAGAACTCAAGGGAAAATCAAAGTAAGGATATTATACATTTTTCATAAAAATAGAGCGTATGTCATTCATGGTTTTATAAAGAAAGCTTGGAAAATAAGTTCAAAGGATATCGATTATGCTAGGCGAGTCCAAAAGGAAGTCGTCGAGCTTGCCTAATATAACATATATGTTATATTAGTAACATTATGAAAACACACAAACAATTCAAAGAGGAGTTTTTCAAAGATCCAGATAATAAGAAGGCATATGATGGTCTTGATGTAGAATTCAAGATCTACAATGCTCTTGTTAAAGCTCGTATCGAGAAGAAACTCACCCAGAAACAATTGGCCTCAATGTTGGGTATTGCGCAGTCAGCTTTGGCTCGTTTTGAATCCGGTAGGACAAATCCAACCCTTTCTTTTCTCCAGAAAGTCACCTCTGGATTAGGTTTGAAGCTCACTATTGTATAATCTGATTCTGAATTGTAATGCTCTCCACCCTCAAAAAAGACGCTTTTCTCCGCCATTACGCTATCTATTTCAGTTGGTCGATGGTTGTGGCCGCATTGAACTATTTTTTCTATCCAATTTTGAGCAGGATGTTGAGTCCATCTGATTTTGGAGATGTGCAGGTTTTCATTTCTCTCATAACCCAAGCCGGTATATTGTTTGGAGCCTTTACAATAGTGGCGGTGAATATAACCGCGAACACTGTTGAAAATCCAGCCGACAAGGCCGGGGTGGCCGTAAATGAACGCAATGCCATACTCACTGAACTCCAAAGAATCTGTTTTTGGATTGTATGCGTCGTGTCGGTTGTATTGCTCGGCGGCGCTACGCATTTGAAGACTTTTCTAAACCTCTCCTCAGTCTATCCACTCTTAGGTCTAATCGCCGTTCTATCTTTGACTACTAACGCCACATTCCGTAACGCCTTTCTCCAAGGCACCAGCAAGTTTTTCGAATTGTCGATGAGTGGGTTAGTTTCCTCGGCAGGACGCATCATCTTCGCGGTTTTACTGGTTTGGCTCGGCCTGACCTCGACTGGTGCCATTGCCGGACTGGTTTTGGCGCAAGCGGCTGTTTTGTATTATCTCTTTATGCGAACGCGTAGTCAGCTCGACCTAAATTCGCGCGCAAATATACATGTTCTTGAAAAAGGTGTTATTAAAAATGAGCTCCTCTACGGATTGCTTGTGATCTTTGCGACAGGATTGGTTACATTCCTTTACACATCAGATGTTCTGATCGTGAAGCACTTGTTCGATCCGCATGTGGCTGGTCTCTACAGTGGCATATCCGCCATCGCCAAGATCGTTTTCTTCTTGCTTTCGCCAGTCGTAGCCGTGCTTTTTGCTTCTATCAAGATAAAAAACACGTCGTCCGAAAACCATAAAATAATGTTGAAATCACTGGGGATTTCGGCGGCTTTAGGCATCTTCGTTCTATTGATTTTCTACGTGTTTAATGATATAACTGTGAAAGTTCTGTTGGGAGGAAATTACCTTGGATCGGCATATTTATTGCCCAAAGTTGGGCTGATAATGCTACTTTCTTCTTTGGTAAATATTTTTGTCTATTATTTCCTCGCTCTTCGTAGATTTTTCCTTATCGGATTGTCGTTTTTTGGGGTTTTACTGGCCGTCGTTTTGCTTATGGTCAAACATGGAAGCATCGATGCTATTCTAAATGACTTACTTGTGAGCGCGGCGATACTTATAGTTCTACTTACTTTCTTTTATGTCAAAGACCATATCAGTAGTCATACCAGTCTTCAATGAAGAAGAGAATATACCTCTTATTTTAGGTGAGCTTTCGGTTGTCATGGCCAAGCTTGCTCGCGATCGCGGATATAAGCATGAAATAATTTTTGTTGATGATGGAAGCACTGACGGTACGCTTGAGGCTATCAAGAAGGCAGCGAATCTGGCAGCGGCCCCGGCGAATGGCGGCCAAATTTCCTATATAGAATTTTCCCGAAATTTCGGGAAAGAGATGGCTACTACGGCCGGGTTGAACTATTGTAAGGGTGATTGCGCCATTGTTATAGACGCCGATCTGCAACATCCAGTGAAGATGATCCCAGCTTTTATCACTGAATGGGAAAACGGATCCGAGGTTGTGGTTGGAGTCAGGAAGGCATGCAAGAGTGATAGCTGGATCAAAGTTCTTGGTTCAAGATTGTTCTACAAGATCATGGCCGCGATATCCCACACAGATATCATTCCAAATTCCACAGATTTTTGTTTGATCGACAGAAAAGTTATCGATGCGTTCAATAAATGCACAGAAAGGACCAGAATCACGCGCGGCCTGATTGCTTGGCTTGGTTTCAAAAAGATCGCTGTTGAGTTTGAGGCGAAAGAGCGCGCTAAAGGTAAGGCGAGTTACAACCACATC
>CAIKDL010000146.1 GCA_903826185.1 uncultured bacterium
CCATCATCTTTGCAGAAACCGGCCTCTTCTTTGGTTTTCTTTTTCCAGGTGACTCACTGCTTTTCACTGCCGGATTTTTGGCTTCCCATGGATATATCTCGATTGCCTGGTTATTGGCCGGCACTTTCGTGGCAGCGGTCGTAGGCGACAGTGTCGGTTATGCTTTTGGCAAAAAGGTTGGTCCGGCCATTTTCAACAAAGAGAAATCGTTTTTTTTCGACAAAAAACACGTGACTCGCGCGCAAGATTTTTATGATAAACATGGCAGGAAGACTATCATTTTGGCCAGATTTATCCCTATAGTGAGGACGTTCGCGCCTATCTTGGCCGGCATCGGCGGCATGAATTATAAGACATTCATCTCTTTCAATGTGATTGGCGGATTCATCTGGACTTGGTCGCTACTGCTTATGGGTTATGCTCTTACTTCGGTCATTCCGAACCCTGACGGACTGATCATTCCGATAGTCATCGCCATCATCGTCATTTCTGTATTACCGGCTCTACGAGAGATTCTCAGGCATATAAAAAATAGGTGATAATGTAGTACAATATAGGCATGATTGCTCAGTCTTTTCTCAAGCTGTTTCCTCCACCCGAATTCCTCCTAATGGATCATGCTGGTTTGGAGATCTCCGACGATGCCATCCGATGCCTTTCTTATAAAGATTCTTTTGGAGATAGGAAGGTGAGAGATTTTATGTCCGTTGATCTGCCAAAAGGATTGTTGATCGGTGGCGACACCGTCAACATGGATGCTTTGCGTTCAGAGCTCCGTAAATTCAAGGAGAAGGCCAGACTATCTTATGTGAAAGTGTCTATTCCCGAAGAAAAAGCTTATTTATTTCAGACCAATGTGCCGCTATCGGACATGGGTTCTATCCACCAGAACATTGAGTCTAAGCTTGAAGAGAATATACCCCTTCTCGCGCGCGACGCCGTGTTCAATTTTGATCTTTTCCCGGCCACCGGCACCGATGAAATTCGCGCCAGCGTTTCCGTGGTGCCCAGGACCTATATAGAAAAGATGCTTGACCTGTTGCACTCTGTTGGTTTAAGGCCTATTGCTTTCGAAATAGTCCCACGCTCACTTGGCCAAGTTTTGTCCAAAGCCCACGACAACAAGACCGTAATGACTGTTCACGTCATGGATCAAAAGATCGGCATATATATCGTTTCCTCGGGAGTGGTCATATTTGCCTCTACCGCCAGCAAAGATCCCATGGGCCCTTCGGCAACGCCACGAACTTCGGTGGAAGACACCATTGCCAAAGAAATCACTCGTGTATATCAGTATTGGATATCTAGGTCAGATTCTGTGGCTATTCAAGATATATTATTGGTTGGTCAGGGTGCAGAGACATATGAATCCGGTGTTAGAGATGCTATAGCTGGGCTTTCATTGAATATTGTCATACCGGACATCTGGCAGAATATATACAATAAGGGAGGTGATCCGAAGGGGAATGTTTTGCCGCCGATCTCCAAGGAAGAGTCCTTGGCGTATGCCGTTGTCGCTGGTCTTGCTTTGTCATAACACCGGACATTGCTACTTATTTTATTATCATGCATTACACCTTATTAACAGAAAAAGAGAGATC